>DATLQK010000038.1:0-33906 GCA_035535195.1 Gaiellaceae bacterium
CCACGACATCGGCAAGCTGGCGATCCCCGACGCGATCCTCCTCAAGCCCGCCAGCCTGACCGACACGGAGTGGTCGTTGATGCAGAAGCACGCGGACGAGGGCGCGCGCATCATCGACCGGCTCGGCTTCCTGCAGGACGCGGTTCCCGCGATCCGCCACCACCACGAGCGCTGGGACGGAACGGGCTACCCCGACCGCCTGAAGGGCGAGGAGATCCCGCTCGGCGCCCGGATCATCCACGTCGCCGACGCCCTCGACTCGATGCTGACGACGCGCATCTACCGCGCCGCCCGCCCGGCCCGCGAGGCGATGGAGGAGCTCAAGTCGTCGGCCGGAACCCAGTTCTGCCCGCGCTGCGTGGCCGCGCTGGAGCGGATCCTGCCGCCCGAGCTGCTCGAGGACGAGTCAGCCCGGCAGGCGATGCTCGCCGCGTCGGCCTAGTAACAACTCGTCACGAGCGGCCGGGGCGCCGCAAACGTCGCTATTTCCGGGGCGCTTCCCGTTCCTTGTAACAAGTTGTTACTTGGGTCCTGGGCCGCTCGCCTGCCGTTGCATCTGGACGAGTTTGCTCTATCCTTCTTGCCATGGCGCGAAGATCTGCGCGCGACGTGCTCGCGAGCATTGATCGCGAAGAGCTGGCCCGCTTCCAGGCCGGAATCCGCAAGCGATACACCGACGAGGAGATCGTCCAGCAGCTCATTAACTCCGCCGAGCGCCTGGGGCGGTCGCCGTCGATGCGCGAGTTCGCCGCGGACCCGGAGACGACCGTCCACCCGCAGACGGTGATCGAGCACTTCGGCAGCTGGAATGCGGCGAAGCGCGCGGCCGGGCTCGTCCCGCGCCGGTTCGCGACCAAGGAGGAGTTGCTTCGGCTCCTCCGAGAGCTGGGGGAGAGGCTCGGACGCACGCCGACGGCACGTGACCTCGACGAGCATCGTCGCTCGATGCCGTCGAAGTCCCTCTACTGGCACACGTTCGGCTCGCTGACGAACGCGCTCAGGGAAGCCGGGTTCGACGTGCCGGTAGGGGAGGAGCGGCTCGAACGGGCCGTCGAGCAGGGGAGCGTCCTCGCCGTCGAGCTCGGCCACCTGCCGAAGTTCCAGGAGTGGGCGACGGCGCGGCGCGAGAACCCCGAGCTCCTGACCGAGTGGCAGGTCTACCGGATGTTCGACGTGCGCCGCGGCGCCTGGTCGACGTTCCAGTTCCTGATCAGCGAGCGGCTCGGCGAGGACGGCTATACCGTCGGCCGCGACGGCAAGGTCTCAGGCGGCCGTCGCAAGCGCCGTCAGCAGACGTAGGCAGCTCTCACGCTCGCCCGGAGCGCGGACCGCCGGCAACGGCGTCTCCGTGAACCCGTGGTCGGGGCGGAACCGATCCTCGTCCGCGAGGCGGCCCTCGACGAGCGAGAGCAGCGTGCCCTCCTCGACCTCGCGCTTCTCCAGCGGCAGGCGCATGAAGTATTCGCAGACCTCGAGCGCGTGCTCGGTCGACGCGAAGAACACGCCCTGGCGGAACTCGCCGATCCACAGCGGACGGCCCACTCCGCGGGCGACGTAGACGACACCGGGAATGCGCGCGTCGACCCAGGCGGCTGCCATCGAGCCGCGGAGCGCCTCGAGCGTTTCGGCGCGCGACCCGTAGGCCTCGGCGAGGGCGAAGATCGCCTCGGTGTCCACGGACATCTCGGGCACGTCGCGCTCGAAGCCGTGCCCGGCGAAGATCTCATCGTCGTTGACGATGATCCCGTTATGGATCCCGACGACGTCGCCGTGCCGGACGGGGTGGTTGTTCGCCTCGATCGTCGGGTGGCCCTTCGTGTAGTCCCGCACGTGGACGAGCACCTCGGATGCGTCAGTTGGCACCGCCAGCTCGCGAAGCAGCGTGCTGGCGCGCGAGCGCCGCTTGTGCACGACGGGCGCGGCGCCGGGTGAGCGGTGGGCGTAGCCGACAGCGTCGGCGCCGCGTTCCGCGATGCCGGTCAGGAGCGCCTGCGCGGCGAGCGTCCTGGCGACCCTGGCGCCGGGCTCGAGGCTATATCCCGCAATGCCACACATAAAAACAGCTTACGACCCCAATGTTCGTACGACGTAAGGAATTCCCTTCGGTTAGCCGCCTGGAGCGGGGTGTCCCTCGATCGGGGGAACCCGGATGCGGGATGCCGCGCCGATACAAGGCCTGCGATGGCGCCGCGGCCCCTGCCCGAACCCCAGCCCGAACTCGAAGCCGAGGTTCCGGAGCGCCACCTCGAGGTCGTACCCAAAGACGGCGGCCTCGACACACCGGACGTCGAGGAGAAGGAAGAGGAGAGCCCCGGCAAGTTCGACGGCACGCCCCTCAGCGACCCGTTGAAGCTCTACGTCCGCGCCATCGGCGACGGCCGGCTGCTGACGGCGGAGGAGGAGCGCGAGCTCGCCCGGCGCAAGGACGCGGGCGACGAGGCGGCGAAGGCGAAGCTGATCGAGTCGAACCTCCGGCTCGTGATGTCGATCACCCGCAACTACACCAAGGCCGGCGTCCCGCTCCTCGACCTGATCCAGGAAGGAAACCTGGGCCTGATCCGCGCGGTCGAGAAATTCGACTGGAAGCTCGGCTACAAGCTTTCGACCTACGCGACGTGGTGGATCCGCCAGGCCGTCGCGCGGGCCCTCGCCGACCAGGGCCGGACGATCCGGCTGCCCGTCCACGTGGCCGAGCAGGCCCGCAAGATGCTGCGCTCCCGCCGGATCCTGACGCAGAAGCTGAACCGCGACCCGACGGTCGAAGAGATCGCGAAGGACAGCGGTTTCACGCCGGAGCGGGTCCGCGAACTGTTCGAGCTCGTCGAGGACCCGGTCAGCCTCGAGACGCCCGTCGGCGACGGCGAGAGCCTCTACGGCGACCTGATCGAGGACACGAAGGAGGACGGCCCCGACACCGCTACCGCCAAGCTGCTCCGGTCGGTCGAGCTCGCGGAGGCCCTCACGCACCTGAACCCCCGGATGCGCCGCGTCCTGACGATGCGCTTCGGCCTCGAAGGGCAGACGCCCAAGACGCTGGAAGAGGTCGGGACAGAGCTCGGCATCACCCGCGAGCGCGTCCGTCAGCTAGAAGCGCGTGCGCTGCGCGAACTCAGAACGGTGGCCCCGGGCCTCCAGTTCTACCTCGAGGCCTGAGCCGCTCTAGGCGACGGTTTCGATCTCGCTGAGGCGCGCGAGGCGCTTCAATGCCTGGCCCTCGATTTGCCGCACTCGTTCGCGCGTCAGGTCGAGCCGACGGCCGATCTCCTCGAGCGTGCGAGGCTCGGAGTTGTCGAGCCCGTAGCGGAGCACCAGCACCTTCCGCTCCCGCTCGCTGAGGTCGGCGAGGGCGCGGGCGAGGGCCTGGCTGCGCAGGATCACCTCGACCTCCTCGTCCGGCTGCGGCCCGTCCCCGGCGACGAAATCGCCGAAGACGGCGTCGTCCTGGTCGCCGACGGGCTGGTCGAGGCTCGTCGACGCATGCGCCGCCGCCTTGACCTCTCTCGCCTGCTCTATCGGCAGGCTCGCCTCTTCCGCGACCTCCTCGAGCGTCGGCTCGCGCCCGAGCTGCGTCCAGAGCAGCCGCTCGGCCTTGTTCAGCTTCTGGAGCCGCTCGACGATGTGAACCGGCATCCGGATCGTCCGGGCCTTGTCCGCGAGGGCCCTGGCGACCGCCTGGCGGATCCACCAGGTCGCGTAGGTCGAGAACTTGTAGCCGCGGCGCCAGTCGAACTTCTCGACGGCGCGGATCAGCCCGAGCGTTCCTTCCTGGATCAGGTCGAGGAACGGCAGGCCCTGGTTGCGGTAGTTCTTCGCGATCGAGACGACGAGGCGGAGGTTCGACTGGATCATCCGCTGCTTCGCCGCCATGTCGCCGCGCTCGATGCGCTTCGAGAGCTCGACCTCCTGGGCCGCGGTCAGGAGCGGATGCCGGCCGGCCTCGCGGAGGAAGAGCTGCAGCGCGTCGGTCGTGGTCTCGAGGACGGGCTGCTGCGGCAGCGGCGCCGGCTCGGGCGCGCGCTCCTCGTCGAGCACCTCGATGCCGCGCTGTTCGAGCTCCTGACGGAAGGCCTCGAGCTCCAGGGCGTCGAGATCGAGGGGCTCCAGTACCTCGTGGAGCTCCTGCTGTCGGATCGAGCCGCCGTTCTGCTCGGCCGATTCGAACAGCTGACGCACGTCCTCGCTACCGAGGACGCTTTCGATCTCAGCAGTCGTCATGCGGTCTGGTGGGTTCTTTCCACGGATGGGCGACGCGAAACGGCAGTCAGGCATCCTGCCGGGGCGTGAACGCGACTATAGCCCAGCGCACGCTAACGGGCGTTATGTCAAGTTGGAATAGAACCCGGCAGATCGACCAGAGCCCGTCTCCCCCGCTGAGGAACCGGCTCGGCCGGTTCCGAATACGAGCCACTGTCGGGTCAGGGAATCTCACGGACAACCTCGTCGAGCCGAGCCGGCACCGAAGCTTCAGCCGGACCGAAAAAAAAGTTCTGCCACCAGCTGAGCCGAAGCTCCTCCGGTGGCAGAACTTTCGCCGAGCCGATCTCACTTTCGTCCACCAATCTCGTCGACTTTCGCCTTCCGGCTACGACCTCCGCGATTGGCTTCGGCCTACTCGCGTCCCGTACTCGACGCAGGAGGGAATCTACGGTCGGTCAAGCGAAGATTCAAGGGATGTGACAAGCTGCGATCGCAGAAATTCTCGCTCTTTGCATCCTTTTCTTTTTTCCACATTTCCACAGCCAATCTTCCAACCTGTGGATAACGACGACGGTAGGTAGGATCGCCGCGATGCACCTCCGGATGCCGGCGTTCGACCGCGGGGCCACATCCTTCGCCTGGGCGGTCTTCTTCTTCCTCTTCCTCTGGCTCGGGATGCTCGCCGTCGGCGTCGACGGCGCGACGGCGTTCATCTTCTCCGCGCTCGCGGGCTGCGCGATCTTCCTCTACGTCCGCCTCTTCGGCGAGGACAAGATCAGGCCGCCGGCGGCTCAGTCGACGAACAGGCGCGCCGGCGCGCGGTGATCGCCGGAGAGCGCGCCGACAAGCCGGTGCGCGAGCTCGCCACCGAGCACCACCTCGAGGCGCTCACGGGCGCGCGGGCGCGCGTCGGTGAGGCCCCTCGCGCGGGCACAGTGATCCAGCAAGCGGCTGACGGCCTTGCCGTCGGTGGGCGGCGCGGTGTTCACGGCACTCTCTTTATCGGGCTGCCGTCCGCCCGCGAAAATCCCTGGCGGGAGTGAAGATCAGTCGAGGTGAAGCCGCCGAAGGTCGAACGATTCTGAGTAAAGCTCCGCGCGGAACTCGTCGACCACTCGCAACGTGTCGGCCTCGAACAGGTGTGGGACGACCCCCACTTCGCGGTCGTGATGGAACGGCAGGTCCACGTGCGCTGTCGAGACGAGGTTGATCGAGGTGCCGCCGCACGACGGGCACCCCACCGCGAGCGCGAGCAGGTCGCGCGAGGCTCCGGGCGCCAGCACGACGAACGAGGACGGAAAGATCGGCCGCGGCACGTCTTCGGCGTAGCAGAAGAAGCTCCAGGGCCAGTCGCCGCCCTCGATCCTCCGGGCCGCGAGCTCGAGGAGCTCCGACTCGACCGGCTCGGTCTTGTCTGTCATCAGGTTGACGAAGAGGCCGCCACCCACGCCGAGGGGCGCCCAGTCCAGGTCGTCGTGCGCCACGAGAGCGTCGTGCTCTTCGCCGCACGGACAGTCGAAGCGGACGCGGTAGACAGACGGATGCTCCGGCCCGGCCAGCCGCTCGAGGCTGCGGAAGGCGGACAGCCGGACCCGCGCCGTGCCCCGGACGGGACAGGCGAAGCGATAACTCGTGGTGAGCGGGTCGTACATCGCCGTCTCCATGTTCTCGTCGGCGGAACGGACACCGAAGCCGACCCCTGAACGAGCGGAGGCTCAGTACTTGAGCAGCGAGTGCAGCGAGTAGCGCTCGAGGCGCTCGCGGCCGCCGAGGAAGGTCAGCTCGATCACGAAGTTGACGCCGACGACCTCGCCGCCAAGGTGCTCGACGAGACCGCCGATCGCCTCGACCGTCCCGCCGGTCGCAAGGACGTCGTCGTGGATCACGACGCGCGCGCCGTCGCCGATCGCGTCCGCGTTCAGCTCGAGCGCGTTCTGACCGTACTCGAGCGCATAGGTCGCGCTGACGGTCTCCGGCGGGAGCTTCCCCGGCCGGCGTGCCGGCACGAAGCCGCACGGGACCTCCTTCGCGATTGCGGCGCCGAGGATGAACCCCCGTGCCTCCGCGCCGAGGACGACGTCGGGTTGCCGCTCTCGCGTCCAGGCGGCGAGCTCCGAGATCGTCTGCTCGAGGGCCTCCGGATCGCGGAGCAGCGGACTGATGTCCTTGAAGCCGACGCCCGGCTCCGGCCAGTCCGGCACCTCCCTGACGCGCGTTCTGAGATCGATCGCCATCAGGAGGACGCTGCTCGGCGCAGCGAACGCCAGAACAGGAGCTGCGAGAGCTCGTGCGCCAGCTCGGCCAGCTGCTGGAGGTCCTCCACCCCGCTCTGACGCCGTTCGGGGTTTCGCGATCGGAGTGCGGGCGCCACGATCGCCGAGACTAATCCGATCTCGCGGTCCGCCGCCGTCCTGAACGTGCGGAGGTGGCGCGCGTCGATCCCGAACCGCGCGAGCTTCGCGCAGACGGCTGCGATCTCGACCGCACCGTCAGGATATAGCCGCTCTCGCCCCTGGACCCGCCCCTCGATCAGCCCGTACTCCTCGAGCTCCCGGGCGAAGGACGGCGTGACGCTCGCGCGCTCGCAGAGCTCGCCGAGGTCGACCTCCTCCTCGTCGCCGGCGGTGAGCGAACGACCGAGGCGGCGGATCCGCTCCTTGCCCGTGGCGGCCGCGAGCTCCTGGCGGATCACCCGCAGCGGCAGGAACTCGTCGCGCTGCAGGCGCAGGATCGTCCGCAGCCGGTCGACGTCCTCGTCGCCGTAGAGCCGGTAGCGGCCGGGCGTCCGCCGCGGCGCCAGCAGGCCCTGGTCCTCCAGGTAGCGGATCTTGGAGATCGAGATGTCGGGGAACTCCTCCTGGAGGAGCGTGCAGACCGCGCCGATCGTGAGCGGCCGATCTTCCTGTTCGGTGACGGCGGTCGCGCTCACTTCTGGAGGAAGGTCAGGCGGTACTTCCCGACCTGGACCTCGTCGCCGTCCGTGAGCTCCGCGCTCTCGATCCGGCGGCGGTTGACGAACGTCCCGTTCAGGCTTCCCTGGTCCTCGATCACGAAGCTGTCGGCGTTCCGCCGCAGGACGGCGTGCTGCCTGGAGACGGTGACGTCGTCGAGGAAGATGTCGCAGTCGGGCGAGCGGCCGATCGTCGTCCTCTCCCCCTGTGGGACGAAGTGCTCACCGGCGCGCCCGCCGCCGGAGCGGACGACGAGCGCGGGGCCCTCCATACCGAGATCCTCGAGCGGCCCGTTGTCGTCGAGCTCCTCCGGCGTGAAGGCCATCGTCGTGTCCGCCCCAGCCGTGTCGCGCACGAGCGCCGTCCCGCACTTCGAGCAGTAGTTGGCGGACTCCGGGTTCTGGAACCCGCATTCGGGGCAGTAGACGTGGCTCACGCTGCGGCTACCCGTCCGCAGTGGGAGCGGCCTTGCCGGCGAGGATCTCCGAGAGGCGGTCGAGGTCGACTTGCGCGAGGATGCTCTCCGGCCCGGCCTCCTTCAGCCGCGACTGCAGCTCGGCGCGCAGGATGTCGATCTTCCCGTGCAGCAGGCGGCGGCGGTACGAGATCTCCTGCTCCTGCTGCTGGAGCTCGTCGATCATCTGCTTCAGGTCTTCGTCCGACAGCGTTGCGAGATCGGGCAGAGGTTCCACGGAGGGCCTTTCGATCGGGGAGTCAGTTAACCAGCGGGACGACTAAGGGTAAACCTTACGTTGAGTCTCAGGTCAATGCTACGGCTGGGCTCGGACCTCCTCGCCCTGCTGCAGGACGTCTTCTACCAGCCCGCGCAGTTCCCGTTCGAGTTCGGCGGACGTCTCCTCGTCCGGCCCTTCGGCGTAGACGTGCACGATCGGCTCGTCGGGGTCGGGCAGCACCTGCGCCCATCCGCGCTCGTCGAGCACCTTGATCCCGTCGCTCAGGTCGACGTCCCGGTCCTTCAGCCGCTCGGTGAGCACCCGCATCACGAGTCCCTTCTGCGCCCACGGGCAGGGAACGCGGCGATGGACGACATGGGACTCCGGAAGCTCCGAAACGAGCTCCGAGAGCGGCCGGTCGACGGTCGCAAGCAGCTCGAGCAGCTTGCACAGTGACGCCATCGCGTCATAGGCCGGCAGGAACTCCGGAAAGACGTAGCCCCCGCCGACCGCGCCGGCGAAGATCACGCCGTGGCCTGCAGCGGCCTCCGTCAGCGCCGAGAGCGAGGCAGGCGTGCGGACGACCTCGAGCGAGCTGTCCTTCACGAGCTCTTCCACGAGGCTCGTCACCGTCACCGGGAAGGCGAGCTTCCCGCGCCCACCGTTGCTCCCGATCAGCCTCAGATACAGCAGCAGCGCCTGCTCCACCGGGATCTCGCGGGCCTGGTCGTCGATCAGGTACAGGCGCTCGGCCGCACGGTCGAACACCACGCCGAGGTCGGCGCCGATCGCGGAGACGAGGCGCTTCGCCTGCCCGATCAGCCCGTGCAGGGCGCTCGAGTCCGTGGTCGGCTCGTCTGAGCTGAACTGGTGGGCCGCGACCGCCTCGACCCCCAGCGGGCCGAGCAGGAGCGGGAGCACGAACGAGGCGGACGAATACCCGTAGTCCACGACGATCTTGAACTTGCGCGCCTGGATCGACTCGGCGTCGAGGCTCGTCAGCAGGTCGTCGGCGTAGCCCTCCCGGGCCCGCGCCGGGTAGGTGATGCCTGCGACGTCGGCGGCCGCCATTCGTCTGAACTCGAGTCGCGTGAAGTGCTTCTCGATCTCCTTCTGCATCGCCGGCGACAGCTCGATCCCCGGCGGCTCGAAGAACTGGATCTTCACGACCTCGGGGTCGTTGTTGCTGATCCCGACGTGGAAGCCGCAGTCGTAGCCGTGGCTCTTCAGCAGATGGCGGCTGACCGGCGACGGGAGCACCCGCAGGTCGGCGACCTCGATTCCCGTCGAGATCAGCCCCGAGATCATCGCGCGTTTGAGCATCCGGCACTGGGGCGGCGACTCGCGGCTCGCGACGACCCGGGCGCCGCGCTTGAGCGCAGTGCCGAACGCCGCGGCGAGCCGGAGCGTCGTCTCCGGCGTCAGGTCGACATTGACGAGCCCGGAGACGCCGTCGGCCGAGAAGAGCTGCGACGAGCCGCGCGACTCGAAGATCAGGTTCTCGGTCACCCGGGACCCGGAGTCGACTTCCTTGAACGGGTAGATCCGGATGCCGGGCATGACCACCGTCTCGGCGCCGATCCGCACCTCGTCCCCGATCGCGACGTCCTCGTGGATGCGGACGTGCGAGCGGATGTCGCAGTTCCGCCCGACGATCGCATTCTCGATCAGGCAGCTCCGACCGATGTGGGTGGACCCGTCGACGATGGTGGAAACGGTGCGTGCCCGCTCGCGCAGCGTCACGCTCGACCCCAGCACGGAGTAGGGCCCGACGGTCGCGTCGGCGCCGATCCTGCAGTAGTTGCCAACGAAGGCGGGCGCCTCGATCCGATCGAAATCGTCGATCTCGACGCCCTCTCCGACGAAGACGTTGCCGCGGATCCGCACGCCGGGGATCTCGAGCGCGACCCGTGCGTCGAGCGCGTCGAAGTTCGCCTGCCGGTACTGCGTGAGGTTGCCGATGTCCTGCCAGTAGCCCTCGGCGACGTAGCCGTAGACGGGGCGGCCCATCTCGAGCATGAGCGGGAAGAGCTCCTTCGAGAAGTCGTACGGCCGGTCCGTCGGGACGTGCTTCAGCACGTCGGGCTCGACCACGTAGACGCCGGTGTTGATCGTGTCAGAGAAGACCTGGCTCCAGGACGGCTTCTCCAGGAATCGCTCGACCCGACCGTCGCTGTCTGTGACGACGATCCCGAACTCGAGTGGGTTTTCGACCGACTTGAGCGCGATCGTCGCCGCCGCTCCTTTCTCTCGGTGAAACCGGATCAGGTCGGTCAGGTCGAAGTCGCAGAGGGCGTCGCCCGAGATGACGAGGAAGGTCTCGTCGAGCCGGTCCCCCGCGAGCCCGACGGACCCGGCGGTGCCGAGTGGCGACTCCTCTACGGAGTACTCGATCTCGATGCCGAGCGAGCTCCCGTCGCCGAGGTAGCTCCGGATCGCCTGCGGCAGGAACGCCAGGGTGACGATCACCTCGCCGAAGCCGTGCTTCCGGGCCAGCTCGATGATGTGCTCGATGCAGGGCTTGCCCACGATCGGCACCATCGGCTTCGGCTGGTTCGAGGTCAGCGGCCGGAGCCGGGTTCCCTCCCCGCCCGCCATCACGACGGCCTTCACGACTGCCCCCTGATCGCGCCGGCGACGTAGAACGCGCCGGCGACGAGCGAGAGACCGAGGCCGATCCAGAACAGGACGTACGGAAGATCCGCCCCTTGGCTCGTGATCAGCATCAGCGCGAGCGAGGCGTAGAGGATCCACGTCGCGAGCTTCCCGATGAAGTTGACCTGGAGCTCGTAGCCGCGCGGCGCGACGAACTTGTACCCCCCGACGAGCACGACGTCCCGCGCGAGGATGAGGAGCAGCGCCACCCACGGCAGCCGGTCGTTGAGGACGAGGAGCACGACCGCCGTGTCGATCATCAGCCGATCGGCGAGCGGGTCGGCGACCGTGCCGAACCGCGACTCCACGTGCCACCGGCGCGCCAGCCAGCCGTCGACCTGGTCCGTGATCGCCGCGGCGACGAAAACGATCGCGGCTGCCCAGCTCTTGCCGTCGTCCACCGGCGCCTCCAGCAGGATGAAGAGCGGGATCGCAGCGAAACGCGCGATCGTCAGCGCATTCGGAAGCTGCGCCAAGCGAACGGAGACGACACGCTCGGCCATGAGGCAAGGATAGGTGACGCCCTCGTGCCCGAATCGCGTCTCGCGGCCCGTGGAGCGGCTATCGGACCCGCATGAACCTCGCCGGGCGCGCGGGACGGCTGGCGTGCGGACAACTGGCGGTGTGGCTGCGGCGCGGCCGCCGTCCGGCTGCGACGGCCGCGTCGCAAACGGAACGACCTCCGCCTACGGCCGGAAGCGCCTGGGGAACTGCGCGATGATCCCGTTGCTGAGCATGTCGGCCATCGCGAGCGCTTGCTCGTGAACCGCGTCGTAGGCGGCCACGTCGGCATCCCAGTTCTCGTTCAGCCGAGCCAGCACTTCCTGCGTCGTCGCGTCGAGATGGTCCTTCATCATCTGATCCATCTCCGCCAGGGGCCAGTTGCGGGGATTCGCCGCGTTCAGGAAGACGGCGATCTCGTGGGCGTTCGCATACCAGCGCTTCTGCGCGTCTGCGAGCGCCGCGGAGTTGCCCGTCTTCGCCGCCTGCAGGATCTCGCCCGCGATGAGGATGTGCTCGCGGAGCAGCTCCGTCAGCTGGTTGCCGGCGCTGTCTCCGTAATACGGCTTGATCGCGTTCCCGATGTCGGCCTGGTTCCGAAGCAGCCGGCCGAGCGCCGCGTTCAAGTCGGGCAGCACAACGCTCGGATCAGGCTCGTTGACCTGGAAGCTGATGATGACGTTCCGCGTCCAGGTGATGTGATCCTCCCACAGCTTGCGCATGCCGTCATGGAAGGCGACCGCCGAGCGGCTGACGACGGGGGGCGTTTTTTTCGGCTGCGCCGTCCTGGTGCCCGCCTGCGCCCCCGCGATCGCCAGCGCCGCGACGGTACCGGCGATCACCGTCACGAGCGCCACCGATGCCGATCGGCGCCTGTTCAGGCCCTTGACCATGTCCTCTCCTCCTACCCTTGTCGAACAGCCGCAGCAGACTCGGGTGGAGTCCACAGCAGCGGCAGGCCGCAGATAGCCGCCAAGACAACGATCACCGCTGGAGCCGAGGGAGAAACATCGCGGGTCGCGGCCGCGGCAAAACTCCTCTCGTCAAGCGCCGAGCGGCTTAGCATCCGCCGGGTGGCCGATCCGCTCGTCCTTCCGGGCTTCGTGAATGCGCACAGCCACGCCTTCCAGCGTGCGCTACGCGGGCGGCGCACCGGCGGGGACTTCTGGGCCTGGCGCGAGGCGATGATCGAGGAGGCGGAGCGGCACACGCCGGAGACGGTCCGCTCCGAGTACGCCGACACCTACCGCGAGATGCGGGCCGCCGGCTACACGGCCGTCGGCGAGTTCCACTACCTCGGTCTCGACGAGGCGCGAGCCGCGGCCGACGCGGCCGCCGAGGCCGGCGTCGAGCTGACGCTGCTGCTGACGGCGTACGCGCGGGGCGGCACGGCGCGGTTCCGCCAGGACTCGGTCGCCGACTACCTCCGGCAGGTCGACGAGCTCCGCGCCGACGGGATCCGCGTCGGCCTGGCCCCCCACTCCGTCCGCGCGTGCCCGGCGGACTGGCTCGAGGAGATCGCCCGCTACGGCGAGCGTGAAGGACTGCCGCTGCACATCCACGCCGACGAGCAGCCGCGGGAGATCGAGGAGTGCCTGACGGAGCACGGCCTCCGACCGATCCAGCTGCTCGACCGCACGGGGATCCTCGGGCCGCGGACGACGGTCGTCCACGCCACGCACGCCGACGACGAGGAGCTCGACCTGCTGGCCGCCTCAGGGTCACGAGTGTGTCTCTGCCCCACGACCGAGGCGAACCTCGGTGACGGCTTCGCGCCGCTCGAGCGGCTGCGGGAGCGAAGGATCGGCGTCTGCATCGGGTCGGATTCGAACGTGCGGATCGATCCGTTCGAGGAGCTCCGGGAGCTCGAGACGACCGCCCGGCGCATGACCCTGCGGCGCGAGGTCTGCGACGTCGGAACGCTCCTCTGCTTCGGCGCGGACGAGGGTGCGGCAGCGCTCGGGCTCGACTCCTGGCCGGAGATCGAGATCGACCAGGATCACCCCACGCTCAGGGGCCTCGAGCGCGCCGATCTGCTCGACGCGCTCGTGTTCTCGGCGTCCGCCGACGTCCTCGGCGGCTAGCGGACCCGGAGCCTCGACGTACCCATCAGGTAGCCGGGCTTCTGCGCCTGGAGGAAGAGGAAGCCCTTGGCCTTCGGCCTGAGGCGGAAGACGACCTGGCCCCTGGCGTTCGTCGCGCGCCACTTCGTGACGAGGCGAACGCCGTACGCCCGCACCCTCACGCCGGGAATCGCCCGCCCGCCCGCCTTCACGGTCACGACGAGCCTGCGAAGCCTCTTCGCCTTGAGCCGGCCCTTCGCGCTCAGCGTCAGGCGCTGGGTGGTGCGAACGACCGAGCCGCCCTTGACGCTGAACGACTGCGGCCGTGTGTAGTCGCCGAGGTTTTGGTCCTCGTCCACCGCCGCCACCTTCCACCAGAACGTACCGCCGGTGACATAGGCCCCCAGGAGAAGCGGCGGAGCGTAGCTCGTGTTGTCGGTCCTCACGTCCTCGACGTTCACCGAAAAGTCCTCTCGCGAGGAGACGACGACCCGGTACTGCTTCGTCCCGAGCTTCGGATCCCAGCTCAGGAGGACGTGGTCGTCGGTCGCGTCGGTCTTCGCGCCCGTCGGCTCCCCGACGGTGCGCGTGTGGTAGACGGTGCCCGACCAGGGCCCGGGCGTGACCGCCGTCGTGTTGGTCGGGAAGTTGGCGCGGACGCGGATGCCGGTGACGCCGGTCCCGGTCATCTTCACGAAGGCCGCGGCTGCGGAGCGGAAGTCGTCGTACTCGTTGTGGTCGCCGTCGGCCTCGTCCACGGCCAGGCGGTACGAGACGGCGCCGGGCACGGGATCCCATGACATGACGGGGAACATCTCGCCGGCCAGGGCGTCGAAGTGCGGCGCCGGCACCGGCAGACGGCGTTGGAACGACCCGACGGACGACCAGCGGAGGCCGGTCAGGTTCTCGTCGTCGGCTCGCACGCGCCAGTAGAGCAGCGTGTCGGCCGGGTACGCCTTGTTGCTCGTATAGGCCGTCGCGGCAGTCGCGACGTCCTCGAGGAGCGTCCCGAAGCTCGGGTCCTGGGAGACCTGCAGCCTGTACCTCCGTGCCCCCTCCGCCGGCGACCAGCGGAAGACCGGCTGGCCGACGACGTCCGAGCCCGTGGCCGGTGCGGTCAGCAGCGGCGGGTTCGACTCCTTGCGGAAGTTGGGCGGCGCCGCCTGGAGCGGGTCGCCGACGGCCCCTGAGCCGTTGGAGTTGGTCGCCGGGAGCACGGCCCAGTAGTAGAGGGTCGTCTCGTCCGGGTAGGTCATGATCCAGTTCGGCCCCCGCGGCGCGTAGGCCGGAAGCTGAGTGAACGCGTAGTCGACGATGTTGCTGAACGACGCGTCCTTGGCCACGAGGACGAAGTAGGACTGTTTGCCAGCGATCGGCTTCCAGGTGAAGTACGGCATACGGGTCGTCGTCACACCGGTGGTGGGCAGGAGGTAGTCCCCGGAGCCAAGGTTGTTCGGGACGCAGCTCGGTGAACACGCGCCTCCGGGCGGCGGGCCCGCCCATTGGAAGGCCGGCGCGCTGCCGCCGTTGATGTACGTGTAGTCGCCGTAGACCTCGGACGAGCCGAACTCCCCGGCCCGGTCGGCGCGCGCCCGTACGCGGACGCAGTACTCGGAGTTCAGGTTGGGATGGAAGCCACCGTCGCTCGCCACCGGGCGCGCGTCCGCGTACGGCTTCACGTTGTTCCAGCTGTAGCCGAGCATCGTCCACGCGTTCGTCGCCGTCGTCGAATGCCAGTGGTCGAGCGCGCCGGACGACCAGTTGCACATCCCGCCCTCGAACGGGAAGACGTCGACCTCGTAGCTTGAGGCGCCGGGGACGGGGTCCCACGTCACGACCGGAACGTAGGTCTGGTAGCCGGCCGTGCCGCCGTCGACGTCGCTGCCGGGATCGCTGAGGTTGTCGCGCATACGCACGTTCTTCACGCTCGGCGCGGTGACCGGCGGGACCTTGTCGAACGTCTTCATGAACGAAGGCCCGACGTTCCAGTCGCCGGCGTTCCCGAAGGCGTCGAGCGAGCGGACGCGCCAGTAGTAGGTGTTGTCGCGGAGCATCGTGGTCGGCGCGTAGGTGTTCGCGATCAGCGTGCCGGTGCAGCAGACCTTCGAGCCCGGCGCGAAGTCCTGCGTCGGGTTGACCTCGAGCTCGTACTTCGCTGCGCCCGGGACCGCGTCCCAGCTGAATTGCGGGTCGTAGACCTCGGTGTCGACGCGGAGGTCACCGACCGAGGTCGCCGCGGCGGTCGGCCAGACCCACGTGAAGGCGCCGACGGCGGAGGCTGCGCCCCGGTTTCCCTGGGCGTCCATCGGGACGACGCCCCAGTAGTACGTGCCTGGCGGCAGCAGCATCGCGCGCGGCGCGTAGACCGTGCCGCGCGTCTCCACGTTCGACTGGGCCAGCACGGCCGATCCCAGGGACGGGTCGCTCGCGATCGTGACGAGATACCTGGCGGCGCCGGGGACGGCGCCCCACTTGAGCACGAGCGGGTTCGTCGGGTGGACGGCGACGGCGCCGTTCGTCGGCGAGAGCAGCGTCGGGGGTGTGTTCCACGTCTTGCGAAGCGGCCGAGGCGCCGTCCACGGCGAGACGGCGCCTCCAGGCGCGATGGCGCGGACGCGCCACCAATACGTGCCGTTCGGCAGGGTCTTCTTGACGGTCGCGCGGCTGTTGCGCGTGAAGAACTGCCCCTCCCCCGCGCCGAGCACCGGCGAGTTGAAGCCGGCGTCTGCGGCGATCGCGAACTCGTACTTCTCGGCGCCGGCGACTCCGGTCCACGCGAAGGACGGGAGTGCCTGGACGGCCGCGTCGGCGGCCGGAGCGAGAAGCGTCGGGGTGCCGGTCGCGGCGGACGCGGGGCCGGCGAGGACGACTGCTGCTGCGAATGCCGCGAGGGCACCGATGACGACTCGAAGGGTGGCGGCCATGGCTGAAGTTCGAGCTCAGCGGCCGCAGAGCTGTCCCGGTGACTCTCCTTTACTCGTCGCGGGCTATCGCGGTGGGAATCGGGGGAACCGAGCGTCCCGCCAATCCCTCAGCCGAGGGGCTTTTCGCGTAAGGAGGCCGTAAATGTTGTGAGAATTTCCTGTTTGCAAGGAATAAATCGACGATTTGACGGAAACAACGCCCGTAGTTCGATCCAGAGGAGGGAACTACAGGATGCGCAAGCTCGTACTGCTTCTGACTGCGATTGCGGCCACGGCCGTCGCCTTCGCGGCGTCGGCCGTCGCGCAGGCGCCGCCGACGATCACGCTCGCCATCGGCAAGCCGAGCGGCGGGCCGCAGGGCACCGTTACGACCGTCAGATACGGCCAGCTCGTGAAGCTCTCCGGCGACGTCTCAGGCGCCCCGGCGAGCGGTGAGGTCGTGGACATCACCATCACGCCGTACCGCGGCGAGACGACGATCCGGCAGGCCCGCACGGACTCGACCGGTGAGTTCGAGTTCACGCACCGGCCGACGATCCGGACCAGCTACACGGCGCGGGCCCGCGGCGGCACGAGCGCGCAGGAGCCGCTTGCGTTCGTTCGCCCGCAGGTCACGCTGACGCCGTGGAACAAGCGTGCGGGCCAGTTCATCGTGAAGATGCGCGCCAACGCGCAGAACGCCTCGCACGTCGTCTGGTTCCAGCGCCGCATCAACCGCACCAGGTGGGCGACCGTCAAGCGCGTGAAGCTTCGCCGCGACCTGACCGCCCGCTTCACCGTGCGTCTGCCGAGCGGCACCCGCTGGGTGCGCGCCTCCGTGCCGCAGACGCCTGGCTACCTCACCGCGACAAGCGCCTTCGTCCGCATCAGGTAGCGCCGATTGGGAGCGCCGGGCCATTGGGCGCCCGGCGCTCTCTCTCACCTGATCGAGCGATCACGCAGCACCCCGTGCGACGAGCCCAAAGGGCACGCGTCCCGGGTCGTGCGACGAGCTAGAGAACGAGAAGCAGGACGCCCGCGACGACGCTGATCACCCAACCGGAGAGGAGCAAGACCGAGACCCAGCTCGGGATCACGCCACGCTCCGGCATGTGCGCGAATGCGATCGCGTCAGCGCCGAACTGTGCCACGGCCCGTCGAACATAGATCCGGGTGAAGCTGCGGCCCAGGAAGATCAGGGCAAGGCCGAACTCGGTAGCCGCAACGTGCTGCACAAAACGACAATGCGCGAAACGCCGGCGGCATCCAACTGGCCGTTTGTCGAGACCCACTGGCGGATGGGCTAGACCCGGCTTCGTCACTCCCGCGGCGCGATGTAGTACGTACGGCTCGTCACACCGCTGGGATGCCGCTCCTCGGGTGGAGCGTCGAGCAGCCGCCCACCCGCGGCCTCGAAGATCCTGATCGTTTCCTCGTACGGGACGGCGGACATGAGCATCTCTGGCTCCCAACCGAGTCGCTCATACAGGAACGTCGGGCTTACCCCGGCTGCTCGCAGCCACCGCTTGCCGCGGGTGCCCAGCGGCACGTACGGGTCATCGCGCGGCGGCACTCGTTCGGGCAGCTGCACGGCTGCGACGCCGCCGGGGCTGAGCACGCGAACAAACTCGCGCAGATACCGCTCGATTGCGTCGCGCGACGGAAGGTGCTGGAGCACCAGCAGGCACGAGAGGAAGTCCACTGAGCCCGACTCGTACCGAGACAAATCCTCCCGGTCGTGCCTCACGAACACGGCGCCCGATCCTGGATCGAGCCGCTTCGCCTGCTTGATCATCGTCGACGCGACGTCGAGCCCGTAGGTGCGCTCGAAGTGCGGCGCGAGGGCCCGCGTCAGCCGACCGAGCCCACACCCGAAGTCCAGCGCAGTGCCGGGCCGGGCCGGCCGGCCGTAGCGCTGCGTATGAGCAAGCATCGCGGCGACCATGTCGACGCCGGTAGCGAAGAACCGGTCGATATCCCAGCCCCCGTGGCGCGTGTCGGGAGCCGTGAGGATGGCCCAGAAGGGGTCGATCCGGCCCAGTCCTCCCACGCAGCGCGGTGCCGGTCGCGGGCCACCCGTGGAAACGTAGCGAGCAGCCGTTGCACAGGTGCGGCCAGGCGCTAGCGACGCCGAACGAACGTGATGTGTCCCTCGGCGTGGGTGACTGCGGGTCCGTCGGCTACCCGGCGAACCGTGCATCGTCGCGCACAGCGCAAGGCGATCGTCCGCGCACCCGCCTCGGTCGCAACGATCAGCTCGCCCGCGCGCAGATTCGCGCGAGACAGGTTCGTGCCCGCGAGGACGAGCACGCCGTCCGATCCACCGGTCGGCGACCCGGGGGATCCGAGATCTGCGAGGTACGCGGCAGCGGGGCGACCGGGCTGCGGCGGCACGAACCCGACCGCTTCGACCCCGATGTCGCCGCCGGCGGGAAGTGACGGCTGGGCCACGACGCGAACGCGACCACCGGGCCCAAACGCGGAGATCCGGCCCGTCACCTCATCGACGGCGATGAGGTTGCCCCCGAACCGGCCGAAACTCCGAGGCGCGACGGCGATGCCACCCTCGACGTGCGGAGCACCGCTCGCGACGATCCGCGCTCGGGCGTGGCAGTCGAACGCGTACAGCGTCGTCGCGCCGGAGGCGAACGACGTGACGAGAAGGCGGTAGCCGAACGAGCCGACGTCGTCGATCGTGATCCCGGATGGGAACGCGCCCGCGGGCAGGTCGACAAACCGACTGCTCCGACCGCTGCGACCGATCCTCACGATGCCAGGGGTCGCGTCGGGGTCGAGGACGAAGGTGACGTCCCGGCCGAATCCGCAACGAGCGCCGGCAACGCGGTGACCTCGCCCCAGGGCGATATAGGGCTCGCCGGCCGCCCCCGCATAACCCTGAGGGCCGCGGGCGTAGGGTCCGGGTGATCCGCCGGGCCGCATCACAAAGACGCCGCTGTGTGTTGAGAGAACGAGCCGTCCGTCAGCACGGGGACCGACCACGTCGACGATGCCCGGCACCTTCGCGACTGCTCGCCACTTCGCCGGCACCGATGCCGCCGACGCGACCGACGAAGCCAACAGCGCAACGCAGATCGCGCCAGCCACCCGGCCCTTCGCCATGCCGCCAGCCTAACTCGGCCGGCAGGCGATCATTTCCAACCGAACGACGCCGCGTGTGTACCGCCGGCCAGCTGTTTCAGGCAGCCGGCTGGACGTTTAGGCACCGATTGGGCCCTGCTCGGGCCCACATTCCAGTCGGGGCGCCGAGATTTGAACTCGGGACCTCTAGTCCCCCAGACTAGCGCGCTAACCAGGCTGCGCCACGCCCCGTGGCCGACACGATAACAAGCGACCTAGACCGGCCTTGTGGCGTCGGGGGCCCACGTCGACGTCCGGAACTGAGCTACGGTCGCGAAGTGACCGAGCGCATCCCGGAACCCGGTGAGGGCAAGCGGTTCCTCGCTCCGGAGACGCTTGCTCCGCCGGCCGGGTACAGCCATGTCGTCGAGGCACCCGCGGGCCTGCTCCTCTACATCTCCGGCCAGGTGCCGCTCGACCGGAACGGCGAACTGGTCGGCGCCGGTGAGATCGCGGCGCAGACGCGGCAGGTGTTCGAGAACCTCACCGCCGCTCTGGCCGCCGCGGGCGGGTCCTGGAGCGACGTCGTCAAGCTCGGCTACTTCCTCGTGGACGTCGCGCACCTGCAGACCGTTCGCGCGATCCGCGACGAGTACGTGGATGCCGAGCGCCCGCCGGCGAGCACGCTCGTGGAGGTGAGCCGCCTCTTCAGGGACGACGTCCTGATCGAGGTCGAGGCGATCGCGATCAAGGGCTGACCCGGCGAAATTCGAGCAAAGAGCGGACAAATTTTCGGCCCTCGACGCAAGGCTTGCTGCCTCCATGCGTCTTGAAACAGAGGTCCGACACACGACTGCGGTTGTCCACACCCGGGAGAAGGCCAGGCCGACGACCCCGCCAGGGCAGCCGCGTTGCCAGCCACGACGATATCCACATGCCTGTGGAAAAGCCCCGGAAGCCGCCAGATAAGCAGCAGAAGCAACGTAAGGAGCCCGCCAAGCCGCCGGGTCAATTCCTCACGAACGAGCTCCAAGAGGAAACGGCGCGTTTTCTGCGTGAAATCAAAGGGCTCGCGAAGCGCCGAGAGCAGGCGAAGTCGGAAGAGACCAGGGGGCCGCCGCCGAAGCGGCCGCCCGACGATCAGCGCTCGAGCCGCCGGTAGAGCCGGTCGATCAGCTCGGGCATCTCCTCGAGCTTCTGCGTGATCAGGCGCAGCCGGTACTCGCGGAAGTGCTCCGGCTCGACCTTGAGCGCCTTCGCCAGCCGCTTGACGATGTCGTCGGAGGGGACCGGCCGGTTCCCGTGAACGAGGTGGTTGAGGTAGCCGGCCGAGAGCTTCGTCTGGTCGGCGAGCGCGCGGTAGGTGATGCCGGACTCCTGCATCAGGCGCTCGAGGGTCGGGCCGAATGGCTCCGTGCTGAACCGGCGGCGGCGAGCCACTTCCTCGACCTTACCTCTCCACCCCGCCGATGTCATCGACGGCAACGCGGCGCTCCTCCCCTGTTGCCCGATCGCGGACGTCGACCGCCTCGTCCTCGAGCGTCTTCTTTCCGACGGTGACCCGGGTCGGGATGCCGATCAGGTCGGCGTCGGCGAACTTCTCGCCCGCGCGCTGTTCGCGGTCGTCGAGAAGGATTGCGGCGCCGGCGGCTTCGAGTGCCTCCGCGACGCGCTCGCCCTGCTCCTCGACGCCGGGAAGGACGACCACGTGGACGTCGTACGGCGCGACCGACCGCGGCCAGACGATCCCGTGCTCGTCGTGGCGCTGCTCGACGATCGCCGCCATCGTCCGCCCCGGCCCGATGCCATAGCTGCCCATGATCAGCGGCTTCTCGGCGCCGTCCTCGTCCAGGAACGTCGCGCCGAGCGGCACCGAGTAGAAGGTCCCGAGCTTGAAGATGTGCCCGACCTCGATCGCGGTCTGGAGCCGAAGCGCGCCGCCGCACTTCGGGCAGGTATCGCCCTCCCGCGTCTCGCGGATGTCGGCGAACCGCGCCTCGTAGTCCCGGCCCGCCTCCACGCCACGCAGGTGGCGGCCGGTCTCGTTGGCGCCGGCGACGAACTGGCCCCCGCGGAGGCTCTCATCCGCTACGACCTCGACCGAGACCCCAACAGGGCCGATCGAGCCCGGATCGGCACCGAAGGTGCTCTTGATCTCCTCGTCCGTCGCGGGACGGACCATCCCGCCGAGCATGGCCGCGAGCTTGGCCTCGTCGAGCCGATCGTCGCCGCGGACGAGGCTCAAGACGACACGTCCGTCGGTCACCACCGGCATCGCCTTCGACGTGGCGGCGGCATCGATGCCGAGCAGCTCGGCGAGCCCCTCGATCGTGCTCGTCCCGGGCGTATCGACCGGCTCGGGCGCGCCGAGCGACGGCGGGAACTCGGGCGCGCGCGGAATGCCGTGCGCGATCTCGAGGTCGGCGGCGTAGTCGCCGCGCTCGCAGGTCACGAGCATGTTCGCGCCGGCCTCTGCAGGAGCCAGGTAGTCGCGGCTCTCGCTGCCGCCCATCATCCCCGACTCCGCCTGCACGGGAACCACGTCGAGCCCGCACCGCTCGAAGATCCGGTCGTAGGCGCCGGCGTGGAGCTGGAAGCTCCGGTCGAGCCCCTCCTCGTCCCGGTCGAAGCTGTACGAGTCCTTCATGATGAACTCGCGGACGCGGAGCAGCCCCGCGCGCGGGCGCGGCTCGTCCCGATCCTTGGTCTGGAAGTGGTAGAGCATCTGCGGGAGGTCGCGGTAGGAGCGGATCTCGCGCGCGTGGAACGCCATCGTCTCTTCGTGGGTCATCGGTAGCACGAAGCGCCGGTTGTTGCGGTCGCTGAGCTTGAAGACCTCGGGATACCCGTAGCGCCCCGTCGACTCCCAGAGCTCGGCCGGCGTCAGCACCGGCATCTGCATCTCCTGGGCGCCGATCGCGTCCATCTCCTCGCGGATGATCTGAACGACCTTCTCGTGCACCTTCCAGCCGAGCGGCAGGAACGTCCAGACGCCCGTGCTCACCTGCCGGATGTAGGCGCCACGCACGAGCAGCTTGTGGCTCGCCGCCTCCGCATCGGCCGGATCCTCCCGAAGCGTCGGGAGAAAGAGCTGTGAGGCCCGCGCCACTAGTCGAGCGGGACGAGGGACGCTTCGGCCATGGCCAGGGCGGCCGGCTTCGCCATCTTCAGGCGCTTCGGTCGCGGCATGCCCTCGGCGATCCAGTTATCGATCTCACGGAAGAGCTCGTCGATCAGGACGTCCGAGGAAACCTTCTTCAGCACCCGCCCGTGGGCGTAGATGAAGCCTGCGTCGCGGCCGCCGGCAATCCCGAAGTCGGCGTCGCCCGCCTCGCCCGGCCCGTTGACCGCGCAGCCCATCACGGCGACCTCGAAAGCGTCGTGGTAGGCGCGCAGGCGCTCCTCGACGACGATTGCGAGATTCTCGACGCCGACGTTGTCGCGGCCGCAGGACGGGCAGGCGATCATCACCGGCCCTCGCTCGCGCAGCCCGAGCGCCTTCAGGATCTCCCAGGCCGTCTCGACCTCCTTGACCGGGTCGGCGGTGAGGGAGACGCGGATCGTGTCGCCGATCCCGTCCGCGAGCAGCGACCCGATGCCGACCGCGCTCTTGATCGAGCCGGCGAAGGGCATCCCCGCCTCGGTGACGCCGAGATGCAGCGGGTACGGCACCTTCGCGGCGAGCATCCGGTACGCCCGGATCATCGTCGGGACGTGCGTCGCCTTGACCGAGATCTTGAAGTCGTAGTAGTCGAGGCTTTCGAGCAGCTCGACCTCCTCCAGCGCGGCCGCGACGAGCGCCTCGGCCTGGTCGCGCTGGGCGAGCTCGTAAAGTTGCTTCGGCAGCGAGCCGGAGTTGGCGCCGATCCGCATCGGGATCCCGGCCGCCTTCGCGGCGTGGACGACCTGCGCGACCTTCTCCGGGCCGCCGATGTTGCCCGGGTTGATCCGCACCGCCTGCACGCCCGCGTCGATCGCCCGCAGCGCCAGACTCGCGTTGAAGTGAATGTCGGCGATCACCGGGATCGGCGAGAGCCGGACGATCTTCTTCAGCGCTTCGGCGTCCTCGATCTTCGGGACCGCGCAGCGCACGACCTCACAGCCGGCCGAGGCCAGGGCGGCGATCTGCGCCGTGGTCGCGCTGACGTCCCGCGTCGGCGTCAGCGTCATCGACTGCACAACGACTGGTGCGCCGCCGCCGATCTGGACGTTGCCTACCTTGACGCTGCGTTCGCTCGCCACACTGCCAGGTTAGTCGCCGCGAACGCGGAAGGCGCGGCGCACGATCGGATCTGCGAGTCGGATGCCGAGATCGGCGACGATCGCGGGTCGCACCGTCCAGCTGTAGCGGCCTGCGCCCAGGCGGACATGCGCGGGCAGGTGGACGCGCGGCGTGCGGGTCTGCGTCTGATAGATGCGCGCGCCGTTCCGGACGAAGGACACCTGGTAGTAGATCGCGCCCGAAAAGGGCTTCCACGAGTACGTGCGCTTGGGCGGCGGTGCGGGCGGCGGAGGCGGTGCGGGTCGTCGCTTCGGAGCCGGGGCGGCTTTCGGCCTCGGCGCCGCCTTCTTCACCGGAGCGGCGCGGAGCGTCTTCGTGAACGGAGGCGGTGTCACGACCCGCTTCTTCGCGGCCGGCTTCACCTGTGCGGGCGGCGGCTGGGGCGCCGGCGCCTTCCGCGTCACGCGCGGCGGCGGCTTCGGCTGCCTGAATGCGGCCAGCGTCGGCGGATCGCGGGTCGGCAGGACGCTGAGCGTCAGCACGGCGAGGCCCAGCGCTCCCCCGATCCCCAACGCCGGCGAAAGCGCGCGGCGGTTGCGAGGTGGAGGTCCCAGCGGGACGATCTCGGTCGCCGCGTGGGCTTCCCATGGACGCCAGGGGAGGTCGGCGCGGGCGCGTACCGCAAGCGCGGAGTCCACGAGGGCGAGCTCAGGGCTGACGAGCTCTTGCTGTTCCAAGTGCTCCTCCGGTCCGGAGGGTAGCGCGGATCAGCCGCCGGCTCGGCCGCCGATGTCGTTCGTCAGCCCGATGAAGAAGAGGGTCAGAACGAGCGCGATTCCGACCACCGAGACCCGCTCGTAGACCTCGCGGCCGACGGAACGTCCGCGGATCCCCTCGATGATCGAGAAGGCGATGTGCCCGCCGTCCAGCGGCAGGAGCGGTAAGAGGTTGAGGAGCGCCAGCGAAAGGCTGATCAGCCCCAGCACCCAGAAGAAGGTCTGGTAGCCGCGGTCGAGCGCGCTCGACGAGCCACGGACGATCCCGATCGGGCTCGAGATCTCCTCCCGGCCGGAGCCTCGAACGAGGCGGCCGAGGACGCCGCCGATCTCCTTCGTAACCGTCCCGGTCAGCTTGAGCGACTCCCAGAGCGCCGTCGGCACCGGCACCGACTCGAACGCGGGCCGGAAACCCACTCGATAGCGGCCGTCGGTGTCTGCGAACGGGCGGGCCGGCGGAAGCTCGACGCGGCGCCCGTTCCGGATCACTGTGATCTGGACCGGCCGGCCCTGCGAGGAGTTGATCTCCTCGAACATCCCGACGTAGCCGACCGGCTTGTGGTTGATCGCGACGACGCGGTCTCCTGGATGCAGGCCGACCTGCGCCGCCGGGCGCCCGACCTCGACCTCTGCGACGGTGGTCGTCGCCCGGCCGGGGCCGAGGGCGAGTAGCAGCGCAAACATCAGGATCGCGAACAGGAGGTTCACCCCGGGGCCGGCGCCGATCACGAGCACACGCTTCCACGTTCGCTGGCGCCAATAGGCGTCGAGGCCGAGGCCGTCGCCGAGCTCCGTCAGGCCCCGCTCGGCGGCCTTGCGCGTGGCCGGCTCGAGCTGCGTCTCCTCGAGGGCCCGCTCGAGCGCCTTCAGCGCGCCCGCGGCGCCGTCGAAGTCGCCCTGCGCGAGCAGTCGCTTCAGCCGCTCCGATGGGCCGAGCAACTGCGGCGCCTCGTGCACCGCCCGCCCGAAGTGCGCGTCCGCGTCGGACGGCGCCGGACGATGCATCCCCGGGATCTTCACGTAGCCGCCGAGCGGGATCGTCCCGATGCCGTACTCGATCTCGTTCCGCTTCACCTTGGCCAGCGCCGGAGGGAACCCGATGTAGAACTTCCGCGGGCGCATCCCGACGGCGCGGGCCGTGTAGAAGTGGCCGGCCTCGTGGAGCAGGACGAGGAAGGCAAGCCCGAGGATCGCGATCAGGCTGTTCATACGACCGCCAGGCCCCGTTCCGCGACCCGGCGTGCTTCCCCATCGGCGCTGATCAGCTCATCGAGGTCGCGCGCCGCCGCTCCGTCGACGTGATCGAGGGTCGCCTCGACGACGTCGGAGATGCCATTGAACGTGAGGCGGCCGTCGAGAAAGGCCTCGACGGCGACCTCGTTCGCGGCGTTGAAAGCGCACGGATGGGTGCCGCCCTGCTCGCCGGCGCGCCGCGCCAACCCGAGGAGCGGAAACGGCTCGTCGTCCACCGGCTCGAACTCGAGCCGGAGCCCGGAGCTCAGGTCGAGCGGCTCGAGCGGCGTCGCGGTGCGCTCCGGATAGGTGAGCGCGTAGGAGATCGGCACGCGCATGTCCGGGTAGCCGAGGTGCGCGAGCGCCCCGCCGTCTCGGAACCGTACGAGCGAGTGCACGACGGAGGTCGGTTGGATCACCACGTCGATCCGCTCGTACGGCAGCCCGAAGAGGAAGTGCGCCTCGATCACCTCGAGGCCCTTGTTGGCGAGGGTCGCCGAGTCGACGGTGATCTTCGGTCCCATCCGCCAGGTCGGGTGCGCAAGCGCATCGTCAGGTGTTACGTCATCGAGGTCGGACCGGTTGCGCCCGCGAAACGGGCCGCCCGAGGCGGTGAGAACGACGGAATGGACCGTCGCGAGGTCCCGCCCCTCCAGGCACTGGAAGAGCGCGGAGTGCTCGCTGTCGACCGGGATCAGCCGGCCTCCACCCCGCTCCTGCGCCGCGAGCGCGAGCTCGCCGCCCGCCACGAGGCTCTCCTTGTTCGCGAGCGCGAGCTCGACGCCGCCCTCGAGCGCCCAGAGCGTCGCCGTCACGCCCGCAAAGCCGACGATCGCGTTCAGCACGACGTCGGGCTCGGCGCGCTCGAGCAGCTCGACAGGGTCGCCGCCCACCTGCGTGAGCGGCGCCAGGCCGTCGATCGGCTGCGAGCCGGACGACGCCGCGACGAGCTCGAGCTCCGGATGAGCGTCGATCACCTCACGCGCCTGCCGCCCGATCGAGCCCGTGGCCCCGAGGACGGCGACGCGTTTCATCCGGCGAAGTGTAGGCGGGCGCCTTGGAGTGGCCGGCGTAATACCGCTCGTCGCAGGGGCGCGATGGTCGTTCCGAGGCAGGGACGCAGGGAGCGCGCGTATCGATCAGATACGGGCGCGACTGAGGACGCCGTCCTCGGGGCGACCAGCGCGGCCCTGCGGCACAGACTGCATTGCGCTGGCCACTCCTACGTCGCGCCGAAGGCCGCCAGGAGGTAGTAGGAGACCACCGCAGCGAAGAGGAGCGCATCGAGGCGGTCGAGGATCCCGCCGTGCCCCAGGAGGAGGCGCCCGGCGTCCTTGACCCCGGCGTCCCGCTTGAGCGCCGACTCGAACAGGTCCCCCATGGGCGCGGCGACGGCGATCGCGGCCCCCAGCGCCAGCGACTCCGGGATCGTGAGGAGGTTCTCCTCGTACAGCGTGAAGAACGGCACGAGGATGGCCGCGACCGTCCCTGCGACCAGCCCCTCCCAGGTCTTCCCTGGCGACGTCCTCGGCGCCAGCTTGTGCCGTCCGAACAGGCGTCCCGCGACGTAGGCCGCCGTGTCGCAGACGAAGACGGTCAGCAGCACCGTGAACGCCGCGAGGACGCCGTGCTCCGGCACCCCACGGATGAAGAGGAGGTGCGCGAGGCCGAGGCCGATCCAGGCCACCCCGAGCACGGTCGCGGCGACGGAGACCGTCGTCGGCCGCACGCCCGCCATGCCCTTGAAGACGAAGGAGAAGGCGAACGTGCTGAGGAAGCCGGCGAGCGCCCACTGCGGCCCCCACTCCGCGCCGACGAGGGCGGCGAACGTCCCCGCGTAGCCGGCGAGCAGCACCGGTCGCAGGTCGCGGGTCATGCCGTAGAACTCGTGCAGCGCGAGCACCGAGACCACAGCGGCGAGGCCGAAGAGCCACCAGCCTCCGGTCCAGATCAGGAGCAGCACGGGTGGAAGCAGCACCGCCGCGACGAGGATCCGCGTGAAGAGCGAGCTCACGCGCGGCCACCGAAGCGGCGGCGGCGTCCGGCGTACTGCGCGACCGCGGCCCTGAGATCCTCGGCGTCGAAGTCGGGCCACCACTTGTCGGTGAAGACGAGCTCCGCGTAGGCGAGCTGCCAGAGAAGGAAGTTCGAGATCCGCAGCTCGCCCGAGGTCCGGATCAGCAGGTCGGGCTCGGGCATGTCGGGCGCGTAGAGGTACGCCGCGAACACGTCCTCGTCGATCTCCTCCGCAGTCAGCCCCGCGGCGACCACCCGGCGGGCGGCCTCGGCGAGCTCGGCGCGGCCGCCGTAGTCGAAGGCGATCCACAGCTGGAGCCGGTCGCGGTCGGCGGTCTCGTCCTCGAGATCCTCCATCTGGCGCAGCAGTTCGGGAGAGACGCGGTCTCGCCTGCCGATGAAGCGGGAGCGGACGCCTTGCTCGGCGAGGTCCGGCAGCTCGCGGCGGATCGTCTCGCCGAAGATCGCCATCAAGGAATCGACCTCGCTGGGCGGACGCAGCCAGTTCTCGGTCGAGAAGGCGTAGACCGTCAGCGAGCGGATATTGAGGTCGATCGCCGCCTCGACCGTGCGACGCAGCGCCCGCGTTCCCTCGCGATGTCCCGCCTCCACCGGGAGTCCGCGGGTCGCGGCCCACCGGCTGTTCCCGTCCATGATGATCGCGACCGAGCTCGGCCCCTCCCCCAGCTCGACCGGTGGTTCGCGGCGCCCGAAGAGGCGGCCGAGGAGGCCCACCTAGACCTCTGTGATTTCCGCTTCTTTGCGCTTGAGCAGGTCGTCGATCTTGTGCACGTGATCGTCCGTCAGCTTCTGCACCCGCTCCTCGGCGCGGCGCTCGTCGTCCGCGCCCACGCTCTGCTCTTCCTTCAGGTGGTGGATGACGTCGCGACGGACGTTCCGCACGGCGATCCGCCCCTCCTCCGCGATCTGCCGGGCGACCTTGACGAGCTCCTGGCGCCGCTCCTCGGTGAGCTGCGGGATCGGGAGGCGGATCACCTTGCCGTCGTTGGACGGGTTCAGGCCGAGATCGGACTCCTGGATCGCCCGCTCGATCTCCTTGAGCGCGTTCGGATCGAACGGCTGCACCGTCAGCATCCGCGGCTCCGGCACGTTGATCGTCGCGAGCTGCTTCAGCGGCGTCTTCTGACCGTAGTAGTCGACCTGCACGCGGTCGAGCAGCGCGGCCGAGGCGCGGCCAGTGCGAATCGAGTTGAGCTCACCGTGGGTCGACTCGACCGACTTGTCCATTCGGGTGGCGGCGTCCTGGATCAGGTCGTCGATCATTCGCGTCCTCCGGGGGTCGAGATGATCGTGCCGACGCGCTCGCCCTGGGCAACGCGCCGGATGTTGCCCGCCGCAAGTGCGAAGACGTAGATCGGAAGCCCATTGTCCATGCACAGGGACAGCGCCGTCGTGTCCATCACGCGCAGGCCGCGCTCGATCACCTGAAGGTGCGTCAGCTCCGGCAGCAGCTCGGCCTCAGGATCGACGCGCGGATCGCCGTCGTGGACGCCCTCCGCGCCGTGCTTCGCCATCAGGATCGCGTCGGCGCCGATCTCCAGCGCCCGCAGTGCCGCCGCCGTGTCCGTCGTGAAGAACGGGTTGCCCGTACCGGCCGCGAAGATCACGACCCGGCCCTTCTCCAGATGGCGGATCGCGCGCCGGCGGATGTAGGGCTCCGCGACCTCGGACACCTGGATCGCCGAGAGCACGCGCGTGTGCAATCCCCGCCGCTCCAAAACGTCCTGGAGCGTCAACGAGTTGAGCACGGTTGCGAGCATCCCGGCGTAGTCGGCCGTGGCCCGGTCCATCCCCTCCGCCGCCGCGCTCATCCCGCGGTAGATGTTCCCGCCCCCGACGACGATCGCGATCTCGACGCCGTTCGAGTGGAGGTCGCGGATCTCGTCCGCGATCCGCTCTACCTCGTGGAGGTCGATCCCGTACTCCCGGTCGCCCATTAGGGACTCCCCCGAGAGCTTCAGCAAGACCCGCTGAAAGGCGGGCTTGCCGTTCCGCTCAGCCGGCAAGGGCGTAGCGCTCGTACTCGAGCACTTCGAGCTGGTGCTCGGCGAGCGCCTTCTCGACCGTCTGCCCCGTGTCGTGGATCCAGTCCTGGTCGGGCAGGACGGTCTGGCCGAAGAAGCGCTTGGCGAGCATGCCCTCGATGATCTTCGGGCGGATCTCGTCGGGCTTCGACACCACGTCGGGGAGCTTCTCGAGAATCGAGCGCTCCGTCGCGAGGTCCTCCTCCGGAATCTCGTCCCGGTGCGCGTAGAGCGGCGCCGCGAAGGAGATGTGCATCGCGAGGAGGCGGGCGACGTCCTCCGGCCCGCGAGCGCGGACGAGGACGCCGATCTTGTTCGCGGGCGGGTGCACGTACGCGGAGAGCACCTCGTCGTCGCCCTGTTTCCGGAACCGCGTACGGCCCACGATCACGATGTTCTCGCCGAGCTTGCCGACGAGCTGCAGGCGCTCTTCCTCGAGCCGGTCGGCCGCCTCGGGCCCCTCCTGCTCGACGATGTCGATGACCTGCTCGGCGAAGGCGCGGAAAGCCTCGTTCTTCGACACCGGCTCGGTCTCGCAGCCGACGGCGACGAGGGTCCCGTCGTCGCCCGAGATCCGGGCGAGCACGATGCCCTCGGTCGTCTCCTTGCCGGCGCGCTTGCCGGCCTCGGCCATGCCGCGCTCCCGCAGGAGCTTCTTCGCGGCGTCGAGGTTGGCGTCCGCCTCCTGGAGCGCGCGCTTGGCGTCCATCATCCCCGCGCCGGTCTCATCTCGGAGCTGCTTCACGAGTGTGGCGGGGATCTCAGCCATTCGCGTTCTCCTCCTCGGTCGCCTCGGTCACGAGGGCCGTCACCTCCGGCTGCGGCGCCTCGGGCTCGGGCTCCGGCGCGGCCTCGGGCTCCGGTTCCGGCGCTGCCTCGGCCTGGGCCTCGGGCTGCGCCTCCGCAACTGGCACCTCCTCCGGCTGGCCGTTCGCCTCGGCCGCTGCCTCGAACTCCTCCGGGCTCACCTGGGTCTTGCCTGCGTCGATCGCGTCCGCGATCGCGCGGATGATCAGACTGCACGAGCGAATCGCGTCGTCGTTCCCTGGAATGACGTAATCCGCCTCGTCCGGGTCGCAGTTCGTGTCCACGAGCCCGATCACCGGCAGGCCGAGCCGGCGCGCCTCGTTGACCGCGATCTGCTCCTTGCGGAGGTCGACGATGAAGACCGCGTCCGGCTGGCGCTTCAGGTCGGCGACGCCGCCGAGGTTCGCCTCCAGCTTCTCGAGCTCGCTCTGCATCGTCAGCCGCTCCTTCGCGGGCAGGAGCTCGAGCTGCCCCTCCTCGTTGAGGCGCCGGAGCTCGTGCAGGCGCTCGATCCGCGCGGACATCGTCCGCCAGTTCGTGAGCAGCCCGCCGAGCCAGCGGTGGTTGACGTACGGCATGCCGACGCGCCCCGCCTCCTGCTCGATCGAGTCCATCGCCTGCTTCTTCGTGCCGACGAAGAGGATCGTGCCACCGCGGGCCGAGAGATCGCGGGCGAAGCCGTACGCCTCGTCGATCAACTCCGCGGTCTTCTGGAGATCGATGATGTAGATGCCGCCGCGCTCCGTGAAGATGAAGCGCCGCATCTTCGGGTTCCAGCGTCTGGTCTGGTGGCCGAAGTGCACGCCGGCCTCCAGGAGGTCTCGCATCGAGACGACTGCCATGGTGGGTTTCCCCCTTTTGGTTTTCGTTGCGTTGTCGCCGACGGGGCGAACGTGGAACCCGTGCAGGACGGGCACCGCCACTCCGCTTGTCCGCCGGGTCGAAGGTCCCGGAAAGCGCCGCGCAGCTTAGCGAAGCCCGGCGAGGTAGCCCTCCAAATCCTCGGGAAGCGGCGACTCCACGTCGACGCGCCCGCCCGTGAAGGGGTGGTCGAACGCGAGGCGCGTGGCATGCAGAAACTGGCGACCGAGCGCGGGATCGGGCACGCCGTAGACGGGGTCTCCGACGACCGGCAGCCCGATCGCCGCGAGATGCACGCGGATCTGGTGCGTGCGGCCGGTCTCGAGGCGCACACGCAGAAGCGCGTACTGGCCCAGGAGCTTTTCGAGCTCGAAGTGGGTGACGGCGTCGCGCGGGCGGTCCGAGTCGAGCGACTGCCGCGTCGGGTCCTTCCGGTCCCGTCCGATCGGCGCTTCGATCCTCCCGGCCCGGGAGCGCGGCCGGCCGCGGACGAGTGCGAGGTACTCCCGCTCCAGCGCCCGGAGCCTCACCAGCTCCTTCAGCCGCTCGTGCGCCTCCTCGGACCGGGCGACGACAAGCAGGCCCGAGGTGTCCCGGTCGAGGCGGTGGACGATCCCCGGCCGCTCCTCCTCCCCGCCGGCGGCGCCGTGCGCGAGCACGCCGTGGACGAGCGTGCCGGTGTCGTGTCCCGCCGCCGGATGGACGACGACGCCGGCCGGCTTGTCGACGACGAGCAGGTGTGCGTCCTCGTACGCGACGCGTAGGCCGACCTCCTGCGGCTCGAGCCGTGGCGTCGCCGGAAGCTCGAGCTCGAGCGATTCCCCGCCCGCCAACCGGGCGCTCTTCGCGGCCGGCGCGCCGTCCAGGAGCACCGCGCCGTCCCGCAGCAGCCCTTCCGCCGCCGTTCGGGAGCCGACCTCCGGCAGTCCGGCGAGGAACCGGTCGAGCCTGAGCCCGGCCGCCTCGTCAGGGACTGCGACGGTGAAACTGGATCGTTCTGGCACGGCGCGGCTCACGGTCGGCGAGGAGCAGCGCGCCGATCAGGACGGCGACGCCGGAGACGATGAAGGCGTCCGCGAGGTTGAACGCCGGCCAGTACCGCAAGTCGAGGAAATCCGTGACGTGCCCGAGGCGGACGCGGTCGATCAGGTTCGAGACGCTGCCGCCGAGCAGGAGTCCGAGCGCCACCGGGAGGATCGGGTGCCGGCTCCCCGAGCGCGCGAAGAAGACGAGCATCCAGGTGACGGCGATCCCGGTCAGCACGATCACCCCCGCCGTCGCCGTCGAGAAGAAGCCGAAGGCGATGCCGGAGTTCTGGACGTGGTGGATCGAGAGCGGGCCGAAGACGTGGACCTCCTCGCCCAGGTCGAGCGACGAGGACACGATCCGCTTCGTGACCTGGTCGGCCGCGATCGCGGCGAGGGCCACAGCCGCGAGCTCGACCCACTGCCAGAGCCCTGCTGCGAGCGACCGCCCCGCCCCCCATTGCGGAATCACGCCGTTCGTGGCCGAGCCGACGCGAATCTCGGAGGAGCGGCGCGAGCTCTCCTCTACCTCTCTTCTTTGCGCTTGCAATCGATGCACAGAGTGGCCCAGGGCATCGCCTCGAGGCGGTCAGGCGAGATCTGGGCGCCGCAATTGACACAGGTGCCGTAGGTGCCGTCGTCGATGCGCTTCACCGCCGCGTCGATCTCCCCGAGCAGGCGCTCGTCGTGCTCCTCCAGCGTGTAGTCGATCTCCCGGTCGACGGTCTCGGTGGCCGTGTCCGCAGGGTGCTGGTCGGCGCTGCCGGAGACGAGCTCGCCCGTCTCGTCCACGAGCGACCCGGGATTCTCCTTGTGGAGGTGGTCGATCGCGCCGGTGATCGCCCTGCGGCGCTCGAGGAGCAGCGTCCGAAAGTGCTCGAGGTCGAGCTCGCTCATCTGGGCCGGCCCTCCACCACGGCCAGTCTATGCGGCGGCGGCCTCGTCGGCGCCGTCTGACTCCTCGACGGTGTCCAGGGCCGTTCTCAGGAGCTCCTTGAGCCGGCGAACGTCCCGCTCGAGCCGTTCGCGCTCGGAAATCGCCTCGAAGGTGATCCGCCTGGCCTCGACGTGTGCCTCGGCGACGATCTGCTCGCTCTGGCGGCGGGCGGACTCCCTCTGCTCCTGGGCCGCGGCCTCCGCCGAGACCAGCGTCTTCCGCAGCAGCGTCTCGAGCTCGATGTGCCGCTGGAGCTCCTCCTCCAGCTGCTCGATCCGGTCGGCGAAGTCGGCGCGCTCGCGCCAGACGTCCTCGAAGCTGTCCGCGATCTCGTCCAGGAGCACCTCGACCGCGCTCCGCCGATAGCCCCAGAGGGCGCGTCCGATCGGCACGTGCCTGATCTCCACTGGCGTCAATCCCATCTCACACCTCCCCTCAGTGGAACCGGTCGAGGACGTTGATCACCACTTGGCTCGCGATCCAGAGCACGATGATCGCCACCATCGGCGACAGGTCGAGTGGGCCGAACGACGGTAGGAAGCGCCGGAAGATCCGCAGGTACGGCTCGCAGACGTCGTAGAGGAAGCGCTGGATCCGATTCAGCCAGATCGAATACGGCAGCTGGATCCAGGACATGAGGATGTAGGCGAAGATCAGGAGGAAGTAGACGAGCGTGAAGACCTGCACGAAGTTCTGCGCCGACGTCACCCAGTCGGCGAGCAGGATCGAAGCCGCTGCGAAGGCGTCCACGGCGTCATTTTCGGGCTTTTTCGCGCTTCCCCTGCGGCTTGGCGCGGCTCGAGGGCCTTCTAGACTCGGCGGCAGCCGCCGATGACGCTCGCCGAGCTCGCCGTGACCGTCACCCTGCTCGGAGGACTCGGGCTCGTGGCGAGCCGATTCGGGCTCTCCGCGATCCCCGCCTACCTCCTGGCCGGGCTGCTGCTCGGGCCGAACGAGCCGAC
>DATLQK010000039.1:0-7077 GCA_035535195.1 Gaiellaceae bacterium
CGCGGTGAGCCCGCACGCGGTCCGCAACCGCGCCGGTGACGAGCACGTAGCCGACGTTTAGGGCGCGCAGGCGCGCGAGGTTGCGGCGCGGGTCGCGCGGGCGGTCCGGGCCCGGGAGAGCGAGCTTGAGCACCCGAACGTCCTCCGGCGCGGCGGTCGACGGGTCCGCGGCCACGAGCACTCCCGGCGTCAGGTGCTGCGTCATCCAGTCGTGCGCGACGACCCGTGTGTCGGTGCGAAGGAGGGGCTTCGTGTCGCGCACCGACCAGACGAGGGGGATCAGGAGCAGGACGAGGGTCACCGGCGCCAGCGCGCGCATGCGCCCCGCGAGGGCTCCGAGCGCGGGGATCAGCGGCAGCACGTAGCGGTCGAAGTGCGCGTTAAGCGGGAGTAGCGTCACGAAGTAGACCGCCACCCACGTGACGAGCACGCGGTCGGCCAGCGTGCGGTACATGAGCGCGACGACGAGGCCGGCCAGGGCGATCAGGAGCACGGGCCCGATCGACTCCCACAGCCGGTCGAGGAACACGAACGGAGTCCAGCCGTCTCCCTCGAACCCGAGCCAGCCGCGACGGCCGTCCCGCTGCACGCGCTGGACGTCCCCCAGCGCCGACGCCAGGTGCACGGCGAAGTACGGGCTCGTGAGGAGGAAGCTGACCGGCGCCAGCGCCGCCGCGACCGCGAGCTGCCGCCACCGGCCCCAACCGGCGGCGAGGAGCGGCGCGAGCAGGACGAAGCCGGGGTACTTGAAGCTCGCGGTCAGCCCGATCGCGATGCCGGCGGGGATGAGCTGGCGGCGGACGAGGAGCGCCAGCGTGACCGCGACGCCGAGGGTCAGCGGGATGTCGGTCACCGCCATCCGCGAGTACTCGACCGACACCGTCGCCACGGCCGTGACGGCTGCTGCGACGAACGCGGCGACGATGCCGTACGCGCGGTCGCCCAGCCACCATGCCGCGGCGATGCCACCCAGGGAGAGGACGACGATGACGAGCCTGGCGGCGAGGTAGCTCGGCTCGTCCGACCAGGCCTGGAACGGCGCGAGCACCTCCATCAACATGCTCGGGTAGTCGAACCAGTTCGGGTCGAGCCCGCCTCCGTGGGTCATGCGCCAGGCGCGGGGGACGATGTTCTCCTCATCCGGGTTCAGCAGCGGGAACGGCAGGCCGTACTGGATCCCGGCGAGGCGGATGGCCGCGGCTCCCGCGAGCAGCGCGCCCAGGGCAAGCCACCGGTTGCCCCAGCGTGACTCTCGCACCCGGCTCTAGACGTCCGGCGGCTCGGCGCCCACGAGGTGGGCGACGTCGCCGCTCACGATCACGCCGTCGACCCCGGCCCGCTCGAGCTCCTCCACCTCGTCGCGCGTGCGAGCACCCACGTCGGCGATCGCGAGCTTGCCTGCCGGGACGTCCGGCAGCAGCTCCAGCACCCACTCGAGCGGATCCGAGTCGGCGTCGCCCGGGGCGCCGAGCGCGAGGATCTCGGGGTCGAACTCCTCGAGCACGAACTCGAGGTGCTCCTCCTGCTCGATCCGGACGACGAGCTCGAAGCGGTCGCCGAGGTCGCGGTGGACGCGCTCGAGCTGCTCGCGATCTTCGCCCCGGACGTCGACCAGGCAGGCGTCCGCGCCGTCGAGCGTGCCGGCGGCGTGGTGGGCGACGATCGGGAGGTCGGTGGAGCCGCGGATCGACGGCAGCTGGGCCGGATCGCGGACGACGACCGCGTCGGCGCCGCCGTCCTGGGCGTCGCGCGCCGCCTCCGGCCCGTCCACGGCGACGAGCACCGAGATGCCGTCGCCCTCGGAGATCGCCTGGCTGAGCCGACGGGAAGTCACCCGGGTGGGAACCTAGCCGCTCAGACGCCGATCGGGTGCCAGACCGTCTTCAGCTCGAGGAAGTTCGCGATCTCGTACGGGCTCTGGCGGTCGGCCCGGCCGCGCACAACGCGTTTCACGTTCTCCGCCGCCAGGCGCTCGAGCTCGGGCACGTCGCCGTTCGCGCCGCCGACGTCGAGCGCGTTCACGTCCATGTGGCCCGCGAGCCACGGCGCGAGCTCCGACTTCTGGCCCGTGATGATGTTCACGACGCCGCCCGGCACGTCTGCGGTCGCGATCGCCTCCGCAAGCTCGATCGACGCGAGCGGCTGAGCTTCGGACGCGACCACGACGGCGGTGTTCCCGCCGACGATCACCGGCGCGAGCCGGGCGACGATCCCGCCGAGCGCCGGCTCCTCGGGCACCAGGATCCCGACGACTCCGGTCGGCTCGGGGATCGTGAAGTTGAAGTAGGGCGCCGCTACCGGGTTCGAGGAGCCGAGCACCTGCGCGTACTTGTCCGCCCAGCCCGCGTACCATACCCAGCGGTCGATCGCCTCCTCCACCTCGGCTCGGCCTGACGAGAGCTCCGCGAACTCCGCCGCGCGCGCCTCCATCATCTCCGCGATCCGGTACAGGACCTGCCCGCGGTTGTAGGCGGTCTGCTTCGACCACTTGCCGAACGCGCCGCGGGCGGCGCGGACGGCGTCGCGGAGGTCCTTGCGCGAGCCGCGCGCGACGTTCTGCCCCTGGGCCTCGTACGTGCGGCCCGATTCCGAGCGGGGGAACTCGCCGCCGACGAAGAGCTTGTACGTCTTCCGGACCGGGAGCCTGCCCATCACGCGAACCTGAGCATGACGATGAGGGCGAGCAGGAGCATCACAGCGGCGGCCGCCGAGCCCATCGAGGCACCGAGGCCCCAGAGCTCCCAGCCCATCGACGCCCACGGGTGGCGGCGCTTGACCTCCTCGCGCGGCCGCTCGGGGTCGTGGCTCATTCGACCTCCAGGTACGGCTCGAGACCGTGCAGGCCGCCTTCGCGGCCGAAGCCGGACTCCTTGTACCCGCCGAACGGCGAGGTCGGGTCGAAGCGGTTGTAGGTGTTCGCCCAGATCACGCCGGCGCGGAGCTGCTGCGCGATCGAGAGGATGCGCGAGCCCTTCTCCGTCCAGACGCCGGCGGACAAACCGTAGGCCGTGTTGTTCGCCTTCTCGACTGCCTCCTCGGGCGTGCGGAAGGTGAGCACCGACAGCACCGGCCCGAAGATCTCCTCCTGCGCGATGCGGTAGCTCTGGGCGACGTTCGTGAAGACGGTCGGGACGAACCAGTAGCCCTTCTCCGGCAGGCGGCAGGGCGGCTGGTAGATCTCGGCGCCCTCCTCCTCCCCGGTCGCGACGAGCTCCTGGATCTTCTCGAGCTGCTGCTTCGAGTTGATCGCGCCGACGTCCGTGTTCTTGTCGAGCGGGTCGCCGACGCGGAGCGTGCGGAGCCGGTGCTTGAGCTTCTCGATCACGGGCTCGTAGATCGACTCCTGGACGAGGAGGCGCGAGCCGGCGCAGCAGACGTGCCCCTGGTTGAAGTAGATCCCGTTGACGATCCCCTCGACGGCCTGGTCGAGCGCGGCGTCGTCGAAGATGATGTTCGCGGCCTTGCCGCCGAGCTCGAGCGTCAGCTTCTTGCCGGTTCCGGCGAGCTCGCGCTGGATCGCCTTGCCGACCTCCGTCGAGCCAGTGAACGCGATCTTGTCGACGCCCTCGTGCTTGACGAGCTCGGCCCCCGCGCGGCCGTCGCCGGTGACGATGTTGACGACGCCGGGCGGCAGCTCGGCCTGGCGCACGACGTCGGCGAAGAGGAGCGCCGAGAGCGGCGTCGTCTCGGCCGGCTTCAACACGACCGTGTTCCCCGCCGCGAGCGCCGGGGCGATCTTCCAGGCCAACATCAGCAGCGGGAAGTTCCACGGGATGATCTGGCCGGCGACGCCGACCGGCCGCGGATTCCGGTTCGGGAAGGCGTACTCGAGCTTGTCCGCCCAACCGGCGTAGTAGAAGAAGTGCGCGGCCGAGAGCGGCAGGTCGACGTCGCGCGATTCCCGGATCGGCTTGCCGCCGTTCAGCGACTCGAGCACCGCGAACTCGCGCGACCGCTCCTGCAGGATCCGCGCGATCCGGAACAGGTACTTGGCGCGCTCGGCGGGCGCGAGGTCGGACCAGCCGTTCTCGAAGGCGTTGCGCGCGGCCCGGACACCCCGGTCGACGTCCTCCTTGCCTGCCTGGGCGACCTCAGCGAGCGACTCCTCGCTGGACGGGTCGATCGTCGGGAAGTACTCGCCCGACGCCGGCTCGACGAACTCTCCGCCGACGAACAGGCCGTAGCGGTCTTCCAGGGTGACGATGTCCCGCGCTTCGGGTGCGGGCGCGTAGTCCCACCCCGAGGGGACCGGCGAGCGGTCCTGGCGTCTTTCTAGGTCAGAGCCTGTGTCTGAAGGACTCACTCGGTGATGGCGTGCGATGGTCGGTTGCGAGACAAGGACGCAGGGAGCGCTCGTACCCGGAGGGTACGGGTGCGACTGAGGACGCAGCCTCGTGGCGACCAGCGCGCGCCAGCGCCACCGTGCTCCTTCAGGGGCAGGCTCCTAGTCAATCGTGAAGTAGTCCGGGCTTTGGTAGCGGCCCGTCTTCTCCTTCCGGATCTGCATCAGCACGTCGTTCAGGAGCGAGGACGCGCCGAACCGGTAGAGGTCGGGCGTCAGCCACTCCGCGCCGAGCGTCTCGTAGAGCTGGACGAGGTACTGCACGGCCTGCTTCGCAACGCGGATCCCGCCGGCCGGCTTCATGCCCACCTTGCGGCCGGTCTCCTGGTAGACGTCGCGGATCGCCTCGAGCATGACGAGGGTGACCGGCAGCGTCGCGGCGGCCGGCAGCTTTCCCGTGGAGGTCTTGATGAAGTCGGCGCCCGCGGCCATCGCGAGCAGCGACGCGCGGCGCACGTTGTCGTAGGTGCCCAGCTCGCCGACCTCGAGGATCACCTTGAGGTGCGCGTCGCCCGCGGCCTCCTTCACCTGGACGATCTCGTCGTAGACCTTCGCGTAGCGACCGGATAGGAAGGCGCCGCGGTCGATCACCATGTCGACCTCGTCGGCGCCCAGCTCCACCACGGCCCTCACCTCGGCCACCTTCAGGTGCGTCGGCGCCTGACCCGACGGGAACGCGGTCGCGACGGACGCGACCTTGACGCTCGAGCCCTTGACCTTCTCGACGGCGGTCGGGACGAGGTTCGGGTAGACGCAGATCGCCGCGACCGACGGGATCGCCGCGTCGGAGGGGTCCGGGCGGATCGCCTTGGAGGCAAGGGCGGCGATCTTGCCGGGCGTGTCCTGCCCCTCGAGCGTCGTCAGGTCCATCATCCGCACGGCGAGGTCAAGCGCGAACAGCTTCGCGTCCTTCTTGATCGAGCGCTTGGCGAGCGTGGCGGCGCGCTCCTCGACTGCGACTTGGTCGACGGAGCCGATCCGGGGCAGCCGCGGCTCGAGCGGCAGCTCGAAGCCGGTCGGGAGGGCGGGAGCCTTGGCCACGGCTTGAGTGTAGCCCTGGCCAATTGGGAAGAAGAGCGGCGTGGACGAGCTGCGCGTCGCAAGCTGGACGGAGCTGCAGGAGCAGCTGTTCGAGGACGCGTGGCGCGAGGATCTCGGCCGCCACCGTTCGAACCTCGCGTTCCGCGGCCGGGCCGATGCCGCAGAGGGGCTCGAGACGAGCCTCCTCAGGCTCGGCGGCGACGCCCGGAGCCTCGAGGTCTACCTCGTCCGCAACTTTCGGAAGTACGCGCAGGACCGTGAGGTGGCGTCGGACTCGGTCTGGGACTGGCTGGCGCTCGGCCAGCACCACGGCCTGCCGACGCGGCTCCTCGACTGGACGTACTCGCCCTACGTCGCCCTGCACTTCGCCACCGCGAACCACGAACGGTTCCACCGCGACGGCGTCGTCTGGACGATCGACTACGTCAGGGCACGAGGGCTGCTTCCCGATCCGCTGCGCGACGTGCTCGAGCACGAGGGCGCGAACGTCTTCACGCCGGAGCTGCTGGCACGGGCCGCGCCGGGTCTCCGCGAGCTCGATTCGCTCGGCGACGACGCCTGCTGCCTCTTCCTGGAGCCGCCCTCGCTCGACGCGCGGATCGTGAACCAGTACGCGCTCTTCTCGCTCCTCACCGACCCGACCGTGCCGCTCGACGATTGGCTGGACCATCATCCCGAGCTCGGGCGGAAACTCGTGATCCCGGCGGAGCTGAAGTGGGAGGTGCGCGACAAGCTCGACCAGGCGAACATCACCGAGCGAGTCCTGTTCCCGGGCCTGGACGGCCTCACCCGCTGGTTGGCGCGCTACTACCGCCCCAGAGCGGGCCTCTCGCCGGGCCGGGAGCCCGCCGCCTCCTCCCACCGGCGACTCTAGTTCGAGCGAGCGCGCGTGTCTGCCGCCTATCCGTGCCGGATGTGCGCCGGCTGAGTCGGCGATGCCCGGCGCGCGCCGGTCAGCTCAGAGGCCCAGGCGCTCGAGCATCTGCTCGTCCCGCCGCCACCTGGGCCGCACCTTCACCTGCAGCTCGAGGAACACCGGGTGGCCGAGCAGCGCCTCGACCTCGGGGCGTGCTCGCGTGCCGATCTCCCGCACCATCGCGCCGGCCTTCCCGACCAGGATCCCCTTCTGCGACTCGGTCTCGACGTAGAGCAGCACCCGCGCGACCCGCTCGTCGACCTCCTCCACCTCCGCCATGATCGCGTGCGGCACCTCGTCGCGCGTCAACTGGATCGCCTTCTCGCGCACGAGCTCGGCGATCTGCTCCTCCGGCGACAGGTCGGTGCGCTGCTCCGGCGGGTAGTACAGCGGCCCCTCCGGCAGCAGGCCGACGAGCTCTTCCCGCAGCTCGTCCACGCCGTCTCCCGTCTTGGCGCTGACCGGGTGGAGCGCATGGAAGTCTCCGAGGCGCGAGCCCGTCTGCATCTGGGTCGCGATGTGGCCCGGCTTCAGGCGGTCGACCTTGTTGACTGCGATTACCACCGGGACGTCCAGCCCGAATACCCGTGAGGCGACGAACCGGTCCCCGGCGCCGATCCGCTCGCGGCAGTCGACCACGAGCAGCACCGCGTCGACGTCGTCGAACGAGCGGTCGACGGTGCGCTGCATGCGCTCCGTGAGGGGGTCGCGCGGGCGCTGGAAGCCCGGCATGTCGACGAGCACGAGCTGGTAGTCCTCGCGGCTCGCTATGCCGACG
>DATLQK010000040.1:0-74294 GCA_035535195.1 Gaiellaceae bacterium
CACGAGGAGGGGAAGGGCTTCACGGTCGCGATGGCGACTCTCGACGGGGGCCGCATCGGGATCGGCGCGCAGGCGGTCGGTATCGCCCAGGCGGCGTACGACTTCGCGCGGAACTACGCGCTCGAGCGGAAGCAGTTCGGCAAGGCGATCGGGGAGCACCAGGCGATCCAGTTCAAGCTGGCGGACATGGCGACGGAGATCGACGCGGCCCGGCTCCTCGTCTACCGCGCGGCGTGGCTGAAGCAGCAGGGGCAGCCGCACGGGGAGGAGGGTGCGAAGGCGAAGCTCTTCGCCTCCGAGACCGCGCGCCGGCAGACCGGAGAGGCGATCCAGATCCTCGGCGGCTACGGGTACACGAAGGAGTTCCCGGTCGAGCGCTACTACCGCGACGCGAAGATCACGGAGATCTACGAGGGGACGAGCGAGATCCAGCGGCTCGTGATCGCGCGCTCGATCCTCGGCCTCAAGCAGCGCGAGCTCGCCGCCGGCTAGTGGCAGACCGCCCGCTCGGGACGTACCTCGGCCTCGTCCTCGCCGATCAGAACCCCGAGCTCGCCGCGGCGCACGACGAGCTCTATCCAGAGCGGGTCGACGAGGGCATCCCGCTCTCGATCACGCTGCTCTATCCGTTCGCACCGGTGGGGGACGTGGACGAGCATCGCGACACGCTCGAAGTGTTCTTCGCGTCGTACGAGCCGTTCGACCTCGAGCTCGCCCGCCTCGCGCAGTGGGAGGAGGGCGGGGCGGTCTACGCCGTGCCCGAGCCGGAGCAGCCGCTCCGAGACCTGATGCGGTCGCTCTGGCGGCTGTTCCCGCAGTACCCGCCGTATGGGCAGGAGGGGATCGACCCACCGCCGCATGCGTCGCTGATCTTCACCGGCGGTGACGAGCCGGCGGCTGCGCTCGCCCGGGTCGAACGGCGGCTCGAGCGCGTGCTCCCAGCCCGGTTCCACATCGCCGAGGTCGTGCTGATGGAGGAGACGGCGCCGGATCGCTGGCGGGTCCGCGAGACGTTCCGGCTGGGAACCTAAGCTTCACGCATGCCCCGGAAGGCAGACGAGCCCGTTCGCCTCACGCGCATCTACACGCGCGGCGGAGACGCCGGCGAGACGAGCCTCGGCGACGGCAGCCGCGTCCCGAAGCTCGACTGCCGCATCACTGCGTTCGGCACCGTCGACGAGCTGAACTCCCTCATCGGGGTCGCGCGCGCCGGCGACGTTCCGGCGGAGATCCGGCCGGTGCTCGAGCGCGTCCAGAACGAGCTCTTCGACGTCGGCGCCGACGTCAGCGTCCCGTTCGGCGTGGGTGATGGGCGGCTCCGCGTTTCGCAGTCGCAGATCGACTCGCTCGAGGCCGACTGCGACCGCTTCAACGCCGAACTGCCCGAGCTGAAGAGCTTCGTGCTGCCCGGCGGGTCGGAGGCGGCGGCGCGGATCCACGTCGCCCGTGCCGTCTGCCGGCGGGCGGAGCGCGCCGTGCTGGACGCGGCCGACCAGGTTGAGCTGAACCCGCTCGTCCCGGTCTACCTGAACCGGCTCTCCGACCTGCTCTTCATCCTGGCGCGGACGGCGAACGCGGGCGGCTCGGAACCCCTCTGGAAGCCTGGCAGCTCCTCCTAGCGTTCCTCGCGTCGTTCGTCGCCGGCTACCTGGGCTCGGCGATCGGGCTCGTGCTCGGGACGCTGCGCCTGCCGGCGATCCTGCTCCTGTCCGGTGACGCGGCGGCCGGGGCCGGTACGAACGTCGCGATCAGTGCCGCCTCGGCGGGGGGAGGCAGCGTCCGACACGCGCGAGAAGGGCGGGTCGACCGGCGCGTCGTCACCTGGATGCTTCCGCCTTCCGTCGCGGGCGCCGTCGTCGGTGCGCTGCTGACCGACGAGCTCCCGACGCGCCTGCTCCTCGCGACGATCGCGGTGATTCTGGCCTGGAGCGGGGCGGACTTGCTCTTCCGGCCGATCGAGGCACGGCCGAGCGACGAGCCGAGGCTGTCGCCGGCCGTCGTTTTCGGCTTCCTGATCGGTGTCCTCGGCGGCGCCGTCGGCGTGATCCTCGGGACGCTGAGGATGCCGGCGCTCCTCCGCGGCGTCGGCCTGACCGCGCACAAGGCCGTCGGCACGAACCTCGTGATCGGCTTCGCGCTCGGGCTCGTCGCTTTCGTGACCCACGCGCTGCTCGGCCAGGTGGAGTGGGACCTGCTTGCCGTCGGCGTCGCCGGCGCCTTGCCCGGGGGCTGGCTCGGCGCGAGGCTCACGGGTCGGATCTCCGAGAACACGATCCGGGTCGCGCTCGGCGTGGCCCTGCTCGTGATCGCCCTCGCATTCGCGGTGGAGGCGCTGCTCGGCTAGCCGGAGCGGGCGGCCCTCCGAATCGGCGATGGAGGCCGAGACCATGAGTGCTACTTACAATTCGTCTCTGATGGCGACGACCGAAGACCGGCCGAAGAGCGTCACCGCTCTCGAGGAGTGGCGCCGCGGGCTCTACGAGGCCTCCGGCGAGCGCCAGGGAGAGCTGTTCTCGACCATCTCGGGCGTCGCGATCGACCCGCTCTACACGGCCGAGTCGGTCGAGGTCGACGAGGAGCGGGACCTCGGCTACCCCGGCGTCTTCCCGTTCACGCGCGGTGTGTACCCGTCGATGTACCGCGGGAAGCTCTGGACTATGCGGCAGTTCGCCGGCTTCGGCACGGCCGAGGAGACGAACGAGCGCTTCCGCTACCTCCTCGACCACGGCCAGACGGGCCTCTCGACGGCCTTCGACATGCCGTCGCTGATGGGCTACGACTCCGACCACCCGCGGTCGCTCGGCGAGGTGGGCCGGGAGGGGGTCGCGATCGACTCCCTCGAGGACATGGAGACGCTGTTCTCGGGGATCCCGCTCGGCGAGGTCTCGACCTCGATGACGATCAACTGCACCGCGCCGATCGCGCTCGCCTTCTACGTAGGCGTCGCCGAGCGCCAGGGCGTCCCCCGCTCGGAGCTCCGCGGAACGATCCAGACGGACATCCTCAAGGAGTACATCGCGCAGAAGGAGTGGATCTTCCCGCCCGAGCCGTCGATGCGCCTCGTCACCGACATGGTCGAGTTCTGCGCCCGGGAGATGCCCAAGTGGCATCCGATCTCGATCTCCGGCTACCACATCCGCGAGGCCGGCTCGAACGCCGTCCAGGAGCTCGCGTTCACCCTCATGAACGGGTTCACGTATGTGGAGGCGGCGATGGAGCGCGGCCTCGACGTCGACGACTTCGCCCCGCGGCTCTCGTTCTTCTTCAACGCGCACATCGACTTCTTCGAGGAGATCGCGAAGTACCGCGCCGCCCGGCGGATCTGGGGGCGCGAGCTGCGCCACCGCTATGGCGCCAAGAACCCGCGCTCGTGGCTGATGCGCTTCCACACCCAGACCGCCGGCGTCTCACTGACGGCGCAGCAGCCCGAGGTCAACATCGTCCGTACCGCGCTCGAGGCGCTCTCGGCTGTGCTCGGCGGCACCCAGTCGCTGCACACGAACTCGTTCGACGAGGCGCTCGCGCTCCCGACCGAGCACGCCGTCCGCCTGGCGTTGCGCACCCAGCAGGTGATCGCGCACGAGACCGGCGTCGCCAGCACAATCGACCCGCTCGGCGGCTCGTACTTCCTGGAGGACCTGACGAACCGGCTCGAGGCGCAGGCCAACGAGTACTTCGAGCAGATCCGTGCGCTCGGCGGCGTCGTGCCCGCGATCAAGGAGAACTTCTTCCAGAAGGAGATCGCGGACGCGTCCTACCGCTATCAGTCCGAGCTGGAGCAGGGGCAGCGCGTGATCGTCGGCGTCAACCGCTACCGCCAGGACGACGAGCGGGAGCTCGAGCTCCTGCGGATCGACCCGGCGCTCGAGGAGAAGCAGATCACCCGGGTTCGCTCGCTCCGCGAGCGGCGCGACCAGGCGGCCGCCGACGCGGCGCTCGCGAAGCTGAAGGAGGGCGCGGCCGGCGACGCCAACCTAATGCCGCTGATCCTGGAGTGCGCGAAGGCCGACGTCACCATGGGCGAGATGTGCGATGCCCTACGCGAGATCTGGGGTGTCTGGCGCGAGACCCCGGTCTTCTAGTCGCTAATCCGGCGCTCGCACGAGGCTGGCGAGCACGGCGAGAACCAGCCCCGCCGCTGCGACGCTGAAGGCGATGCCGGCCGGACGAAGACCGAACGCGTTGGCGGCGAGCCCGGTGCCGATCACCGGCACCGAGAGGCCGACGTAGATCACGACGAAGAAGCTCGAAGCGGTCTCGCCGCGGCGCTCGACCGGCGCTCGCTGGTTGATCGCCGCGAGCCCCGCCCCGATCCCGAGGCCTTGCCCGACCCCGACGACAACCGCGCTCGCATAGAGCAGCGCGAGCGAGTCGAACGCAAGGGCCAGCGCCAGCAGTCCGGTGCCCGAGGCCAGAAGCACGCACGCAGCGACGAGCGCCCGACGGTCGTTGAGGCGCGCGACTGCGAGCTGCCCGACGATCGAGCCCCCGAAGACGATGAAGACGAGCAGGCCGGCGAGGGTGTGACTCGTCCGGTCGAGCACCTGGGCGAGGAACACCGGAGCAACGGAGCTCAACACGCCGGCGACGGCGAAGGCCGCGAAGCCGGTCGTGGCGCCGCGGATGAAGACCGAGCGCACTTCCTCTGGCACGCTCAGCCGCTGAAAGCGAAGACGAAACTGGCGTCGCGGCACGCTTTCGCGCACGAGCGGGAGAGCGACGACGGCCGGGACGAGCAGCCCGAGCTGAACGAGGAAGGGGAGCCGCAGCGGAGACCTGGCGTAGTCGGCAAGCAAGCCGGCGAGGAGGGTTCCAAGCCCCAGACCGCCGAGGTTCACGATTACCGCGACGAAGCTGCCGAGCCGGCGGCGGCCGCCCGGGGCGAGATCGACCAGCGTGGCCGTCGCCGTCCCCGTGAAGAGGCCGGCGGACAAGCCCGAGACGACCCGCCCGGCGAAGATCGGGAGCAGCGAGTCGGCAAGGACGAAGAGGAATGCGCTCAGGGCCGAGAGCAGGAGGCCGGCGACGAGAATCGGTTTCCGGCCAACCGCGTCCGAGAGCTCCCCGAATGCCAGCAGCGCCGCGATCACGCCGAACGCATAGACGGCAAAGATCAGGGTCACCATCAGCGTTCCGAACGAGTAGCGCTGCTCGAAGAGCGGGTAGAGCGGCGTCGGGAGCGTTGCTCCCAGCATCGTCACCAGGAACGCATAGGCAACGATGACAAAGCCGGCCGTTCGACTCACGTGCCGCGGCACAGCGGCGAAACGTAACCGGTTCGCGGCCGAAAACCGCGCCTAACAGGCCCGGAAAAGCTTCGTCTAACCTGTGACGAAATGAACGTGCGCGGACTCACCACCTCCCGTGGGCTCAACCGTGCCCTGCCCTGGATCGCCGGCGCTGTGCTGCTCCTCGGCGTGCTCGCGTTCTGGCAGAGCCAGGTCCGCGGGGACAGCAACCCGGAGACCTTCTCGAACCAGACGGTCACGAACCAGGGCGCGCAGAAGACGGTCGATCTCGCCCCCGAAGCGCGCCAGGTCGTCGTCGAGTTCATCAAGACCGCGGTGATGCGCAGGAACCTCGACCGCGCGTGGCAGATCTCCGGCCCGCAGATCCGGCAGGACATGTCGCTGCAGCAGTGGCGGACGGGCAACATCCCCGTCGTCCCGTATCCGAACGCCGAGGTCAAGAACTCCCCGGTGAAGATCACGTGGTCGTACCCGAACGACGCGGGGCTCGAGGTCGTGCTCCAGCCGAAGGCGGGGTCGAAGGAGAAGCCGCAGCTCTTCTTCGTCGGGGTGAAGAAGGTCGGGTCCGGCACCACGGCCAAGTGGGTCGTGGACTACTGGGCGCCCTACGCGCCGCCGCCGATCCCGAGCACGCCGCAGGGCAGCTAGAGGGCTCCGCCGTCAGGAGTAACGTGCGAGCGTGACGTTCTTCCGCTCACCTCGCTGGAGAAAGCGCCTGGCGTGGCTCGGCGCCGCAGCTCTGCTCGTGGGCGCCGCCCTAATGGTCTCGGTGCGCTACTCGAACAGCGGCCGCCAGGAGCCGGAGGAGGTGGTCGTCGACCTCCCGCAGCAGGCGCAGGTCTACCGCGAGCCGAAGCACATCCGGCTGACGCGGATCCAGCGAGCGAAGGTGCTGGCGACCGCGGCGAACTTCGTCACCCACGCTGTGGCGAGGCAAGAGGTCGGGCAGGCGTACGACGTCACCCACCCGACGCTGCGCCAGGGCATGAGCCGCGCGGAGTGGAGCGGCGGGACGATCCCGGTCGAGCCCTACCCCGTCGATGAGGCCCGCTGGAAGCTCGTCTACGCCTACGAGGATGCGATCGGCCTCCAGGTGCTCCTCTTCCCGACGGCGAAGTCGGGGCTCCGGCCCGCCGTCTTCGACATGGAGCTCGCGCCGAGCGGCCGCCGGTTCCTGGTCAGCTCCTGGGCGCCCACCGGCATGGCGGGAGGCGGGACGCCGTCAGGGCCTGCCGCGGCAGGAGTCGGCGGAACCCGTGACCTCGCAGCCACGTTCGACGGCCCGGCCCGGCTCGACCAGCGCTGGCTGCTCGCGCCGATCCTCCTCTTCTCGCTCGTCCCGATCCTGCTGATCGCGTTCTTCGTCCGCGGCTGGCTCCGCGGGCGCCGCGCTGCCGCCGCGTACGCCACGGGCAGAGAGCTGCCGCCGCTCCCGAGGCCCCGCTCCTAGCTCGAGCTAGACCCCGGTCTCGAAGCCGTCGTGGACCTGCTCGTACTCCGGCCCGAGCGGTCGCTCCTTCGGCCGGTGGGTGAGCAGGAGGCGATTCGCTCCGGATGCCTGAAACGCGGCGTTCGCCTCGTCGGCGGCGAGGTGGCCGCGGGCACCGCCCTCGGGGTTCGGCTCGAGCAGCGTCGCCTCGCACAGGAAGAGGTCGGCGTCCCGTGCGAGCTCGGCGAGCTCGTCGCTCGGGCCCGAGTCGCCCGAGTAGGCAAGGGTCTTGCCGTTGCACGAGACGCGGAAGCCGAAGGCGAGCAGCTCGTAGTGAAGGACGTGCCTCGGCGTGACCCGGAAGCCGGCCGTCTCGAACGGCTCCCCGTCCTCGTACTCCTTGATGTGGAACGCCTTCGTGAACATGTCCGGCGTCCCGAGGCGCTCGCCGATCTCGCTGAGGAGCTGGTAGCCGCCTGGCGGGATCCAGAGCTCGGGGCGTGGGTGATCGGCGGCGGGCCCGAACCAGAGGGCCCAGACCCACGGGACGATGTCGCCCCAGTGGTCGAGGTGCCAGTGGGTGAGGCAGATGGCGTCGACCCGCGGCCAGTCCGCATCCTCCCGTTCCCGGAGCTTTGCGAGCACGCCCGCCCCGCAATCCAGGAGGACGCGTCGTCCCTGGCTCTCGACCAGGTAGCCGGACTGCGCGCCGCCCGGATTCGGCCAGGCCGGCGAGCAGCCGACGACCGACAACTTCATTTCCATAGTCTGGCGTATACCCGGACGAAGAGGCGGTGGGAAATCTTCCCGCTCGAAGCCGTTCCTATACTCAGGTCCGTGGCAGCCAAGATCAGGGTCGTGATCGCGAAGCCCGGCCTGGACGGGCACGATCGCGGTGCGAAGATCATCGCGAGGGCGCTCCGGGACGCCGGGATGGAGGTCATCTACACCGGCCTCCACCAGACGCCGGAGCAGATCGTCGAGACCGCGATTCAGGAGGACGCGGACGCGGTCGGCATCTCGATTCTGTCCGGGGCGCACATGACGCTCGTCCCGAAGATCGTGGAGGGTCTCAAAGAGAACGGCGCTGACGACGTCCTGATCGTGGTCGGCGGGACGATCCCGCGCGAGGATTCGGAGGAGCTCAAGCGCCAGGGGGTCGCCGAAGTCTTCACCCCGGGAGCGCCGATGGCCGAGATCGTCGAGTTCTTGCGCGAGAAGGTGCCCGTCAGCTGATCAGCGTCGACCACGAAGGCCCGGTCGCCGTCGTCACCGTCGACCGGCCCGACGCATTGAACGCGCTCGACCTCGAGACGCTGACGGTGCTCCGCGACCGGCTGAGGGAGCTCTCGCAATCCGTCGACGCGCGGGTCGTCGTCCTCACCGGCTCGGGCGACCGCGCCTTCATCGCCGGCGCCGACATCAAGTACATGAGCGGCCTCGACGTCGACAAGGCGAAGGCGTGGGGAGCGCTCGGGCACGAGGCCGCGAACCTCCTCGAGACGATGCACCAGCCGACGATCGCGGCGATCAACGGCTTCGCACTCGGGGGAGGCTGCGAGCTCGCCCTTGCCTGCGACCTCCGCTACGCGTCCTCGAAGGCGAAGTTCGGCCAGCCGGAGATCAACCTCGGGATCATCCCGGGGTGGGGAGGGACCCAGCGGCTTGCGCGCGCGACGACGCTCGGGTTCGCGAAGGAGCTGATCCTCACCGGCCGGACTGTGGACGCCGACGAGGCGCTCGAGCGCGGGCTCGTGAACGCGGTGACCGAGCCGGAGGAGCTCCTGCCGCGGGTGATGGAGGTCGCCGTGGAGCTCGCCGCCAAGAGCCCGCTGGCGCTCGAGGTGGCGAAGGAGGCGATCAACCGCGCCTACTCCGGTGATCACCGGGAGAACCTCGAGCGGGAGGCGGACCGGTTCGGCGAGCTCTTCTCGAGCGAGGACGCGAAGGAGGGCCTGACGGCCTTCGCCGAGAAGCGCGAGCCCCGATTTACGGGCCGCTAGCTATTTCGCGCCGACGAGGAGAACGCGTTCGGCCGTGATCGCGCCGGGCTTGCCGAGCTGGGCGTCGAGTGTCACGGGCATGATCTCGGTCCACACGGTGGCCCGCTGCTTCGCGACGTTCGCCACCGCACCTTCGATCTGCGTGAACGCGGAAACCCCGAAGGAGACTGCGCGGCTGATCCCGTTGACCTTCAGGCCGGTGGTCCGCACCGCGAGGCTCGTCACCTGCACCTTGAGCGCGTCGCTCTGCTGGGCGAGCACACTGCCCTTGAGCCACAGCGACGTCTGGCCCTTGCGCGGCGCGGCGAACAGCAGGCGGTACCCGCGGTTCAGCGCCGTGAAGGGGCTGGCCGCCGCACCGTTCATCGGGTGCAGCTCGAAGTGGAGGTGGGCGGCGATGCCGTTCGCGTCACCCGAGTCGCCTACGAACCCCACGGGCTCCCCGGCGGCGACGTGCTGGCCTGTCTTCAGGCCCGGTGCGAACGCAGTCCCAGCGACGCAGCGGCCGCGGTTGTCGTTCGCCATCGTCAGGTCGTTGTTCAGGTGGACGTAGACGTACGTCGTCCCGCTGTCGCCGTAGAGGTAGAGCATGCAGCCGGCTCGCGCGGAGGTGGTCCAGAACTTCACCTTGCCCGCCTCGGCGGCGACCGCCAGCGATTTCTTGGGTGCGACGATGTCGATCCCCTCGTGGCGACCCTGCGGTCGCGGGTCGCCGAAGTCGTTCGTGTAGTGCGAGCGTCCGAGGACGGGGAAGATGATCCGCTTCCCGCTGCTCGCGCCGCCGACCGTCTTGTCCGTCGGTGCCGGCGCCCGCTTCGGGATTCCTGGGTCGGGCAGTGCCGACGCCTGGCCGGCCGTCAGGCCCAGGATGGCGACGAGAAGCAAAGCTCGGGCTGTCGTCCGGTGGCGGCTCATGTGCTGGGCCCAGCGCTCCGGTTCGCGCTCGAAGCGCGAGACCTTAACAAAGCCTTCGGCGCAAGCCGTGTCTGACTTGAGCCCCTTCGCTGCTGATTAGGATTCTCCCCCCGTGAAGATCGCCGTCTGCGTGAAGCACGTCCCGGAGGGCACGACCCACGCCCGTATCGATCCGTCGACGAAGCGATTGAATCGTTCCGGCGAGGGCGCGATCAACGCATTCGACACGCACGCGGTGGAGGAGGCGCTGAAGCTCAAGGAGGCCGAGGGGGGCGAGGTCGTCGTCGTCACGATGGGGCCGCAGAGCGCGCAGGACTCCGTCCGGAAGGCGCTTGCGATGGGCGCCGACGGTGCGGTGCTGATCACCGACGACGCCGCTGCGGGGTCCGACCTCGTCGCCACGACGACTGTGCTGGCAGCGGCGCTCGAGTCGGAAGGCGCCGATCTCATCCTCTTCGGCCAGCAGGCGGGGGACTCCGACGGGGCGGTGCTGTGGGCGGCCGTGGCCGACCGGCTCCGCCGGCCGGTGATCTCGCAGGTCGCCGAGCTGACGCTGTCCGGCGGCAAGGTGACGGGGAAGCGCCAGACCGAGTTCGGCTACGACACGATCGAGGCGCCCCTGCCGGCGGTCGTGGCCGTCTCGGACGCGATCAACGAGCCTCGCTACCCGTCGCTGAAGGGGATCATGGGCGCCCGCTCCAAGCCGCAGCGCACCGTCACGATCTCCGAGCTCGGCGTCGACGGAGGGGCAGTCGGCGAGGCCGGATCGAAGACCACGGTCGAGGCGTTGAACGACCCGCCGCCGCGAGGCGACACGGTGAAGATCGAGGACGACGGCAGCGCCGCCGAGAAGATCGTCGACTACCTCGCAGAGAAGAAGGTCCTCTAGCGATGACCACGCTGGTCTTCCTCGAGCACCACGAGGGCGAGCTGCTGAAGCCGTCGCTGGGGGTGCTCTCGAAGGCGGCCGAGCTCGGCGGGGACGTCGCGGGCGTCGTGCTCGGCTCGGGCGTCCGCGACCTCGCCGCGAAGGCCGGCGCCTACGGAGCGGCCAAGGTCTACGTCGCCGATGCGCCGGAGCTCGAGCAGCCGCTGTCCCAGCCCCGGGTCGACGCGCTCGCGAAGCTCGTCTCCGAGCAGGGCTTCGACAGCGTCCTGTTTGCCGCCTCGGTGCTGGCTGCCGACGTCGCCTCCGGCCTCTCGGCGAGGCTCGGCGCGGGCCTCAACTGGGACCTCACCGACCTCGTTCAGCAGGACGGGAGCCTGATCGGCAAGCGCCCCGCGCTCGGCGACTCCGTCTACGTCGACGTCGGCTGGAGCAGCGAGCCGCGCCTGGCGCTGATCCGTGCGGGCACGTTCGACCCGAAGGAGACGGGTGGGGAGGCGCAGGTCGAGGACTTCGACGTCCAGTTCGAGGACTTCTCGCTCGCCGCGACGATGCTGGAGCAGGCGCACGCGGAGAGCGAGGGCCCGTCGATCGAGGACGCGGACGTGATCGTCGCCGGCGGGCGCGGCCTCGGCGCTCCGGAGAACTTCAAGCTCGTCGAGGAGCTGGCCCAGGCGCTCGGCGGCGCCGTCGCCGCGACCCGCGCCGTGGTCGACTCCGGCTGGTACCCGTACGCGACCCAGGTCGGGCAGACCGGCAAGACCGTCTCGCCGAAGCTCTACATCGCCTGCGGCATCTCGGGAGCGATCCAGCACAAGGTCGGAATGCAGAGCTCGGGCGTGATCGTCGCGATCAACAAGGACCCGAACGCGCCGATCTTCGAGTTCTGCGACTTCGGTGTCGTCGGCGACCTGAACGACATCGTTCCCAAGCTGACCGAGCTCGTCCGCCAGCGGAAGAGCTGAGGTGACGAGGCCAGCGGAGTATCCGCCGCCGTTCGACTCGCGCGAGTTCGTCGCGGCGCCGTCGGACTCGCCCGACGAGCGGATCGACGTCGGGGTGCTGATCGTCGGCGCGGGCCCGGCGGGCCTCGCCTGCGCGATCCGCCTCGGCCAGCTGATGGAGGACGACCCGTCGCTCGCCGAGCGCCTCGGGGAAGTGCCCGTGGCGGTGCTGGAGAAAGGGAAGGGGGTCGGCTCGCACCTCGTCTCGGGCGCCGTCGTCAACCCGCGTGGCTTCCGCCGGCTCTTCCGCGGGCGAGATGTCCGGATCGAGGACATCCCGAGCTTCGGCCCGGTTCAGCACGAGAGCGTCTACTTCCTGAACTCGAGCGCCGCGACTCGCGTCCCGACGCCCCCGACGATGAAGAACGACGGCAACTTCCTCGCGTCGCTGTCCCAGCTTTCGCGCTGGCTCGCGGAGCAGGCCGAGGCGGGCGGAGCGATGATCCTTCCGGAAACCTCCGCCGAGCGGCTCCTCGTCACCGGCGCGAGAACGGTCGGCGTCCGCACCGGCGACAAGGGGCGCGGCCGCAGCGGCGAGCCGATGCCGAACTTCGAGCCCGGCGTGGACGTCACCGCGAAGGTGACGGTGCTCGCAGAGGGCACGCAGGGCCACCTCACCGGCGTCGCGCTCGACCACTTCGGCCTGCGCGGCGACAACCCGCAGGTCTGGGCGCTCGGCGTCAAGGAGGTCTGGAAGGTCGCGAAGCCGCTCGACCGGGTCATCCACACCCTGGGCTGGCCGCTCCGCGGCGGCCGCAAGTACCGCGAGTTCGGCGGCTCGTTCATCTACCCCATGGGCGACGACATGGTCACGATCGGGCTCGTCGTCGGGCTCGACTACCGGGACGCCGAGGTGTCGGTGCACGACCTGCTCCAGGAGCTGAAGACGCACCGGTTCGTCCGGAAGATTCTGGACGGCGGCGAGCGGATCGGCTGGGCTGCGAAGACGATCCCGGAAGGCGGGTTCGTCGCGCTGCCGCGCCGGCTGCACGCGCCGGGGCTGCTGCTCACGGGCGATGCCGCCGGCTTCGTGAACGTCCCGGCGCTGAAGGGGATCCACTACGCGGTCGAGACCGGGCGGTTGGCGGCGGAGGCCGCGGTGGAGGCGCTCCGGCCGGGGCGGACGCCGTGGACGCCGGGGGCGCTCGCCTCCTACGACCGGTCGGTGCGCGACACCTACGTCTGGAACGACCTCAAGCGCGTGCGGAACATGCGCCAGGCGTTCGCGAACGGGCTTGTCCTCGGCGGGGCGATGGCGAGCGGGGCGATCGCAACCTTCGGCAAGTTCCCGCCCGGCAACAGGCCGACCGAGCCCGACGCCGAGGTCGAGCTGATCCGGCCGAAGCGGTCGGCGAAGTATCCGGCGCCCGACGGGAAGCTCACCTTCGACAAGCTGTCCTCCGTCTACCTCTCCGGCAACAAGACGCGCGACGACGCGCCGAACCACATCCGCGTCCGCACCGACGTCCCGGAGGAGCTCGGGCTCCTCTGGGAGCGGATGTGCCCGGCGCAGGTCTACGAGGTCAAGGAGGACGGGGGCGAGACGACCGTCGAGGTGACGGCGTCGAACTGCGTCCAGTGCGGCGCCATCACCGCCAAGGGCGGCCGGCTCACCCCGCCCGAGGGCGGCAGCGGGCCCGAGTACACGCTGACGTGATCACCGTCGACGACGTCCGCGCGGCGCGCGAGGCGATCGGTGACGACCTGCACCGCACGCCCGTCTTCAGCTCGCGGACGCTCGGGGCGAACGTCTTCCTCAAAGCCGAGCTCTTCCAGCGCACCGGCTCGTTCAAGCCGCGCGGCGTGCTGAACAAGCTCCGGTCGCTGAGCCAGGAGGAGCGGGCGCGCGGCGTGATCGGCGTCTCCGCAGGGAACCACGCGCAGGCGCTCGCCTTCGGCGGCGCGGTCGAGGGGATCGACGCGCTCCTCGTGATGTGGCGGACGGCGAGCCCGGCGAAGATCGAGGCGACACGCGGCTACGGCGCCGAGGTCGACCTCGAGGCGGACGGGCCGGAAACGGTGTTCGACCGGCTCGAGGAGCTGATGGCGGAGACCGGCCGGACGCTCGTCCACCCGTTCGACGACCCGCTTGTCGCGGCGGGCCAGGGGACGGTCGGGCTCGAGCTCGCGGAGCAGGTCGAGGATGTGGACACGGTCGTCGTCCCCGTCGGCGGCGGCGGGCTGATCTCCGGGATCGCGGCAGCCCTTCCGGACAAGCGGGTGATCGGGGTCGAGCCGGCCGGCTCCAACGCGCTCAGCCTCGGGTTGGCGCAGAACGAGCCCGTGCACGTGTCCCCGCGCTCGATCGCCGACGGCCTGAACGCGCCCTTCGCCGGGACGCTCGCGATCGAGCTCGCCCGGCGCCACGAAGTCCAGCTCGTGCTGGTCGAGGAAGACGAGATCGAGGACGCGTTCCGGTTCCTCTACGAGCGCGCGAAGCTCGCCTGCGAGCCCGCCGCCGCCGCTTCCGTGGCGGCGATCCTGAGCGGGAAGATCCCGCTCGCAGAGGAGGAAACCGTGGTCGCCGTCGTCTCCGGAGGCAACGTTTCGGGCGAGACGGCCGCTGCTATCCTGGCTCGACCATGAAGCCCGACATCCATCCGGAGTACATGACTGCGACCGTGCGTTGCTCCTGCGGCAACGAGTTCGAGACGCGCTCGACGAAGTCGGAGCTGCACGTCGAGATCTGCTCGAACTGCCATCCCTTCTACACGGGCAAGCAGAAGCTGATGGACACGGGCGGCCGGGTCGAGCGCTTCCAGCGCCGGCTCGAGCGCGCGGGCGGCGCCCGCCGCGGACAGTCGTAAGCTGAGCGCATGAGCGCACCGATCGGGGGTCAGGCCGTCCTCGAGGGCGTGATGATGCGTGGGCCCTCGAACTGGTCCCTCGCCGTCCGCAAGCCCGACGGCGACATCGCCCACGTGAACCAGGAGATCAGCTCGGTGATGGCGCGACACCGGTTCTTCCGGCTGCCGGTGATCCGCGGGATCATCGCGCTCGGCGAGTCGCTCGCGATCGGCTTCCGCGCGCTTGCGATCTCGGCGAACTACGCGGCGCAGGAGGAGGGCGACGAGGAGGACGTCTCGACCGAGATCGGCCGCGGCGCGATGATCTTCGCGTTCGCCGTCGCGATCGGCTTCGCGCTCCTGCTCTTCAAGGTCACTCCGGCGCTGCTGACGAGCTGGCTGCCGATCGACACGACCGGTTGGTTCGTGGTCGTCGAGGGACTGATCCGCGTTTCGATCTTCATCCTGTACCTCGTCGTGATCTCGTTCCTGCCGGACCTGAAGCGCGTCTTCCAGTACCACGCCGCGGAGCACAAGGCGATCAATGCGTACGAGGCGGGCGACGAGCTGACGCCGGAGACGGTGCAGCGCCACAGCTTGATCCACCCGCGCTGCGGAACGGCCTTCCTGCTCTGGGTGATGGTGATCGCGATCTTCGTCTTCGCGTTCGTCGGGCAGCCGGTCTGGTACTGGCTGATCGCGAGCCGGATCCTGCTGCTGCCGGTGATCGCGGGAATCGCGTACGAGCTGATCCGCTTCGCCGGACGGCACAGCGACAACCCGATCCTGATGACGCTGCTCGCGCCGGGGCTCTGGCTCCAGCGTCTGACGACGCGCGAGCCGGGCCTCGACCAGCTCGAGGTCTCGATCCGCGCGTTGAAGGAGGTCCTCCGCCGCGAGGGCCGTCTCGACCCGGAGGAGCGCAAAGTAGAAGTGATGGCTTAGTCCGTTTCGCCGAAAGTCTCACGACTTTCGGCGAGGGGCTGGCGCAGACGTTGTGGCGCCGACAGCCCACGATTGATCCGGCGACCCTGGGAAGGTTGTAGGCGGAACGGGCAAAGCCCGCTCCGGCCGCGAACAGCCATGAGGCGTGTGCGTGGAGCGGGAGAGCTACGCCTCGCGGGTCTGCGCCGTCAGCCGCTGGTAGAAGAACCCGGCCAGGAGGAGCACGGCACCCACGGCCAGGAAGGACAGCGCCCTCGTGATCGAGCTGAGGTTTGCGAGGTCGTAGAGGAAGAGCTTCGCGAGGGCAAGGCCGAAGAGGGCGAAGCCGGCGAGGCGCAGGACTCGTAGCTCCCGGGTCAGGCCGACGTAGAGCGTCGCGAGGCCGACGATCCCCCAGAACGCGCTGACCGCCGAGTGGCCGCGCTGGAAGTCGGTCTCGACGCTGGCCGTGCCGGCCCACTCGAAGAGCCCGAGGATGCTCAGCGAGATGGCGTAGATCGCGAGCACCGCGACCCCGACTCCTGCCCAAGCGCGTGCAGTCTGCCGGCGCTCGTCGAGCGCGTAGATCGCGAAGACGATGCCGGCGGCGAGCGCGAACAGCAGGCTCGGGACGCCTTCGGCGGGGTCCGCGTTCGCGGTGAAGAACTCGTCGGGCGGCGCCTTCGCGCCGAGCGCGTAGGCGAGCGCGAGGGCGAGGTAGCCCGCCGAGCCCAGCGCCAGCCGCTCCTCACGGACGTAGCGAGAGACGATCGCGAGCGCGGCGGCGGCGGCGCTCCAAGCCAGGACGAGCCAGGTGCCGTGAACGAGCTCGATCGCGGCGAAGACGCCGACGAGGAGCGCGGGAGCCCAGAGCGCGACGCTGAAGTCGCGGTCCCGTGTGAAGACGACGGCGGCGAGCGCGAGGTAGAAGGCGGTGATCCCGAGGAGGACGGCTCCTTCGTGCCCCTCGATCGCGACGAGGAGCCCGGTGACCGTCAGCGGCACGCTGATCACTGCGAGCACCACGGCCGGGACCGAGAGCCGGCCGACGGGGCCCGGGAACTCGTCGGCGAACGCCGTGGCCAGCGCGGTGACCGCGGCCACGAGGAGCGCGACCCCGAGGCGATCGCCGTCGAGGACGACCAGGTCGAACGTCGATGCCTGGAGGATGCTTGCGGCTGTGAGGAGCAGGCCGCCGGTCCGGACCTGGATCGAGCCAAGGCGGCGTCCCACCACGACGGTGGCGATTGCGACGACACCCCAGACGGCGAGAAGGAGGATCTGCCCGCGTTCGAACGCCGGCTGCACGCCGGAGTCGTCGACCCATTGCACGAGGCCGAGCGCCGCGAGCGAGGCGGCGTACACGCCGGCAATCCCCGCCAGCCAGCCTGCAGCCGAGCGCACGAGCGCGTGCTCGGTGCGCACCCAGGCGAAGAAGGGCTCGAGGTACCCGAAGAAGCCCGTGGGCGGGTTCCGTTCGTCCCAGGCGCGTGAGTAGAAGGAGAGCACTCCGGCCGCGACCGCGACGGCGAGGGGGCCGAGTGCTCCGCCGGCCGGATCCGACGTCGCCTCCCAGAGGTTGCGCGGCGGCGCGTCGACGACCAGCCCGTGCACCGTCCCGGCGACGAGGTAGGCAACGGCGGCGACGGTGTAGCGGGGCTCGTCGATCCGCCGTGCGAGCCAGGCGAGCACGGCTGCCTCCGCCGCCCAGGCGATCGTCAGGCTCGGCCCGGTGAGCACGAACGCGAGCCCGACTGCGACGAGCGCGAGGCCGATCGCCGCGAGCAGGGCGCTCAGGTCCCGGTCGGCCGCGTGGCGGTAGAGGAGCACGCCGAGCGCGACGAACGGCGCCGCGGCCGCCAGCGTGACCCAGCCGCGGTCGTCCCCGGCGAAGAGCCCGGCTGCGGTCCCGCCGGCGACGACACCGCCGACGATCGCCATCGTCGCGGCCAGCGGGGGCAGGCCGCCCTCCTCCCGCACCCAGTGGAACCCGATCGCCGCCGAGAGGTAGAGCGCGGCGAAGAGCATCCCGAGAAAGACGCGGTCCCAGTCGGTTGCCGCCCCCTGCGCGACGAGGATCGCAATCTGCGGCAGGGTCGCGAGGAAGCCCGCCGCGAGCAGCCGCTCCCAGTTCCGGCGGAGCGCCACAGCGGCCGTGGCCGCGAAGACGATTCCGGCGAACGCGGTCCCGAGCGGCGTCAGGTCCTCCTCGAAGAGGACGATCAGCGGCATCAGCGTGGCGCCGATCAGCCCGATGCCGGCGATGAGCTCCGAGCCCCAGACGAGCGCCGTGGCGAGCCCGATGCCGGCAATCCCGGCCGCGATCGCAAGCGCCGCTTCGTCGGGGACCAGCTCGTAGAGGGCGGCGGCCGCAACGAGCGTGGCGTAGCCGCCGGCGATCCCGGCGCCGACGGCACCGTAGGCGGAGTAGGTAGGCCCGAAGCGGCGATGGAGCCAGAGGCCGCCTCCGAAGACGAGCAGCGACGCGAGCGCACCGAGCCCCACGCGCTCCTCCGGCCCGATCCATCCGCGGTTGACGGCGAGCACGAAGAAGAACACGACGCCGAGGAGGGTCACGATTCCGCCGGCCCAGGCGAGGCCCTTGGCGCCGAGGAGCTCGCCGAAGTCGAGGTCGCGCTCCCAGAACCTCGGCTCGCGCGGCGGCTCGGGCGGTCGTGTGGCCGGCGCCGAGAAGGTGGGGAGGGGCGGCGTTACCGGCTCGACAGGGGCAGGCTCGGGCGCCGGCGGCTGCGCCTCGACGGGCGCGCCTCCCGCAAGCCTCCTGATCTCGATCAGCTCTTGCATCAGCCGCTTGAGCTCTCGCTCGGCCGAGTCGAGTCGCTGTTCGAACTCGCTGCTCATAGCAACAATGCTATTATAGCAAACATGAGATATCGCGGCAACTCCAGCGCGCCTCCGCCCAGACTCGTGACGCTTCCGGCAGTTGCCCAAGCGGTGGTTACGCTTGCTCCATGCCAGGCGGAATCGAGCAGTGGGTCGACGAGCTCGAGCGCTCCTATGCCGAGACCCAGGAGCGCATGTCCGACCCTGCCGTCTACAACGACCACAGGCAGGCCGCGGACGTCGGCCGGCGCCTCAAGGAGCTCGAAGGCCCCTACAAGCTGGCGCAGGAGTGGCGGCGCGCCCAGGAGGATCTCGAGGCCGCCCGGGAGGACCCCGAGCTGGCCGACCTCGCCCCCGATCCCGCGGAGGTCGCGCGGCTCGAGGAGGAGCTGAAGCTGGCACTCGTCGAGGCGGACCCGGCCGACCACAAGGACGTCCTCGTCGAGATCCGTCAGGGAGTCGGCGGCCACGAGGCGGCGCTCTGGGCCGGGGACCTGTACCGGATGCTGACACGGTACGCCGAGCGCCGCGGCTTCACCACGGAGCGGCTCTCGGCCAGCCCGAGCGAGGGCGGCGGCTACAAGGAGGCCGTGTTCGCGGTCAAGGGAGACGGCGCGTACTCGGTCTTCAAGTGGGAGGGCGGGACGCATCGCGTCCAGCGCGTGCCGGCGACGGAGTCCCAGGGCCGGATCCACACCTCCACGGCGACCGTCGCCGTCATGCCCGAGGCGGAGGAGGTCGAGGTCGAGATCGATCCGAACGAGCTCAAGATCGACGTCTACCGCTCGACGGGCCCGGGCGGCCAGAGCGTGAACACGACCGACTCGGCCGTTCGGATCACGCACCTTCCGACCGGTCTCGTCGTCTCAATGCAGGACGAGAAGTCGCAGCTCCAGAACCGCGCCAAGGCCCTGCGCGTCCTGCGGGCCCGGCTCTTCGAGCTCGAGCGGGCCAGGCAGCAGGCCGAGCTGGAGAGCGCCCGCCGGTCCCAGATCGGCTCCGGCGAGCGCGCGGAGAAGATCCGCACCTACAACTACCCGGAGAACCGCGTCACCGACCACCGCGTGAAGGTGACGGCGCACCGGCTCGATGCCGTGCTCAACGGGGAGCTCGACGAGTTCACCGAGGCGCTCACCGCCGAGGATCGGCGGCGGGCGCTCGAAGCCGCCGCGGTGTGACGGCCCGCGAGGCGCTCCGCGAAGCGATCGCGACCCTGGAGCGCGCGGGCGTCCCCTCGCCGGAGGTCGACGCCGAATGGCTTCTCGCCCACGTGCTCGGCGTCCGGCGCTCGGAGCTCTACGCGGCGAGCCTCGACGGCGAGCTCGACGAGTTCCGCCGACTGGTCGACCGCCGCGTGCAGCGGGAGCCGCTGGCCTACATCCTCGGCGAGTGGGGCTTCCGCGGCCTGACCCTGGCGGTCGATCCGCGCGTGCTGATCCCGCGACCGGAGACCGAGGTGGTCGTCGAGCGCGCTCTCGCACTGCTCGACGGGGTGGCGGCGCCGCAGGTCCTGGACGTCGGCGTCGGGTCCGGCGCGATCGCGCTGGCGATCGCGGACGAGCGACCGGATGCCCGCGTCGTCGGCACCGACACCTCCGCCGACGCGCTCGAGGTCGCCGAGGCGAACCGTGGGCGGGCCGGCGTCGGAGAGCGCGTCCGATTCGTGCACGGTGACCTGCTGGCGGGGGAGGCGGGGCCGTTCGACCTCGTCGTCTCGAATCCGCCGTACGTCTCGCCAGAGGACATGCCGGGCCTCGAGCCGGAGCTACGGCACGAGCCGGTGGAGGCGCTCGTCGGCATCGGCCGCCACCGCGAGGTCGCGCACGCAGCGCTCGACGTGCTTGGGCCGGGTGGAGCGCTCGTGCTCGAACTAGGCGACGGCCAGGCGTGCAACGTCTCGCCGCTGATCGTTGCTCTCGGCTACCGGGAGGTGCGAGTCTCGAACGACCTCGCCGGACGCGAGCGCATCGTCGAGGCTCGCCTCCGGTGATCGAGCAGGCGGTCGCCGCGCTCCGCGCCGGCGAGCCCGTGGTGCTTCCGACCGACACCGTCTACGGTCTGGCGGCGGAGGCGCGAAACGAGGCGGCTGTTCGCGGGCTCTACCGCCTGAAGGGGCGCGCCCAGCCTCAGCCGACGGCGATCGTCGCCGCGGAGGTCGAGGCGCTCGTCGAGGCGGTGCCGGAGCTGCACGGCCAAGCGGTGGTGACCGGGCCGTACACGCTGATCCTCCCGAACCCCCGGCGGCGCTTCCCGTGGCTGACCGGGGAACGGCCGGAGACGATCGGCGTCCGGGTACCCAACCTGCCGCCCGACGCGCGCGAGGTCGTGCGCCGGGTCGGGGTCGTTGCGGCGACGAGCGCGAACCTCCCGGGGGGACCCGATCCGAGGACGGTCGATGAGATCCCCGAGGAGCTGCGCGTCGGCGCCGGGGCCGTGCTCGACGCGGGCGAGCTCCACGGCACGCCGTCGACGGTGATCGACCTGACCGGGCCGGAGCCGGTGGTCGTGCGCGAGGGCGCCGTGCCCGCGGCAGAAGCGCTCGCGCGTCTCGTCTAGCGTCGCCGGACGCGCCGGCAGTGGCCGAGCTTGTCGCCGTGGCGGCGGTGCTTGCGCACCTGTGACTTCCGCACCTTGATCGTCCGGCCGCGGTGGCACATCGTCACCTTCTTCGGTGCCGCCTTCGGGCGCGGCTTGGGGTGCGCCGCTGGCGGCGGCGGAGCCGGCGGCGCCGGCGGCGCGGGCGGTGGCGGCGACGGGGGTGGCGGCGGTGGTGGAGCTGGCGGCGGCGGTGGTTGGGGCGGCGGAGGGGTGCGGCGGCGCAGCGTCCGAGATCGTCCAGCGGTGCGCCGCGGGGGTTGCGTCGACGTTCCCGGCCCGGTCGCGTGCGGCGACGTGGAAGGTGTTACGGGCCGAGGTGGAAGTTACGATGGGCCGATGGCCGTCGCCCAGGAAACCCTCCAACACCTCCGCACCGCAGGCCTCGCCGAGATCGATCCGGAGATCGCCGAGCTGCTCGGCGCGGAGCTCGAGCGGCAGCGCGGGCAGATCGAACTGATCGCCTCCGAGAACTTCACCTGGCCGAGCGTGTTCGAGGCCGTCGGCTCGACGCCGACGAACAAGTACGCCGAGGGCTACCCGGGCAGGCGCTACTACGGCGGCTGTCACGTCGTGGACGAGATCGAGCAGACCGCGATCGACCGCGCGAAGGAGCTCTTCGGCGCCGACCATGCCAACGTCCAGCCGCACGCGGGCGCGCAGACGAACATGGCGGTCTACATGGCGGCGCTCCAGCCGGGCGACACGATCCTGTCGCTCGAGCTCTCGCACGGCGGCCACCTCACGCACGGGCTCAAGGTCAACTTCTCCGGCCGCCTCTACACGATCGTCCACTACGGCGTCTCGCGCGAAACGAACAGAGTCGACTACGACGAGGTGCTCGACCTCGCGAGGAAGCACCGCCCGAAGCTGATCGTCTGCGGCGGCTCGGCCTACCCGCGGACCGTGGAGGCAGACCGATTCCGGGCGATCGCCGACGAGGTCGACGCCCTGCTCCTCTGCGACATGGCGCACTTCGCCGGCCTCGTCGCCGCCGGCCTCCATCCGAACCCGGTGCCGCACTGCGACTTCGTCACGTCGACGACGCACAAGACCCTCGCCGGGCCTCGTGCCGGCTTCATCCTCTGCCGCGAGGAGCACGCGCAGGCCGTCGACCGCGCGGTGTTCCCCGGCATGCAGGGCGGGCCGCTCGAGCACACGATCGCCGCCAAGGCGACGTGCTTCAAGATCGCCGGGACCGAGGCGTTCCGGGAGTACCAGCAGCAGATCCGCGCGAACGCGGACGCGCTGTCGGAGGCGCTGATCGAGGGCGGGCTCGACGTGCTCACCGGCGGCACCGACACGCACCTGCTCCAGCTCGATCTCCGCTCGACGGACTGGACCGGTAAGGACGCGGAGGAGCGGTTGGACGAGGTCCGCCTGACCGTGAACCGCAACACGGTGCCGTTCGACGAGCGGCCGCCGACCGTGGCCTCCGGCGTCCGCATCGGCACGCCGGCCGCGACGATGCGCGGCTTCGACGCGGACGACTTCCGCGAGGTCGGGCAGATCATCGTCGAGGCGCTCGGCGCCGACGCCGACATCCCCGCGCTCGCGTCCCGGTCCGAGGCGCTCTGCGAGCGGCGCCCGCTCTACCCTGGCTTCCGCGGCTTCACGACCTACGTGACATGAGCTCGGCAGTGGCGACCGAGCGCGTGATCGAGGTCGCGCACCCGCTGGTGCAGCACAAGCTCTCCTACCTGCGCGAGAAGGACACGCCGACCGTCCACTTCCGCAAGATCGCGAACGAGGTCACGCTGCTCCTCACCTACGAGGCGACGAAAGACTTCCCGACCGAGAACGTCGAGATCGAGACGCCGCTCGAGCAGACGACGGTGCAGCGGATTTCAGGGAAGAAGGTCGTCGTGTGCCCGGTGCTTCGCGCCGGGATGGGGATGCTCGACGGCGTGCTGTCGCTCGTCTCCGGCGCGCGCGTCGGGTTCATCGGCCTCTACCGCGACGAGGAAACGCTCGAGCCGGTCGAGTACTACGTGAAGCTCCCGACCGACCTCGGCGACCGTGACGCGATCGTGCTCGACCCGATGCTGGCAACGGGCAACTCGAGTGTGGCGGCGATCTCCAAGGTCAAGGAGGCGGGGGCGAAGTCCGTGACGCTCGTCTGTCTCGTCTCGGCCCCCGAGGGCATCGAGCGAGTCCACTCGGAGCACCCCGACGTCAGGATCGTCACGGCCTCGATCGACCGGGGCCTGAACGAGAAGGGCTACATCGTGCCTGGCCTCGGCGACGCAGGCGACAGGCTGTACGGCACGAAGTAGCGTCCCGCGTTGATCGACACGCTGCGCCAGAACCCGGAGGTCATCTGGGGCTTCCTGCTCGCGCTCGTCGTCGTGCTCCTGCTGACGCCGGGCGTGGGGCGGTTCGCGCGCATCCTCGGCGTCGTCGACGAGCCGGGCGAGACGCGCAGGGTGCACGTGCGGCCGGTGCCGAGGCTCGGCGGCCTCGCGCTCCTGCTCGGCGTGTTCGTGCCGGCGCTCGCCTTCCTCCCGCTCGACGGCGTCTACCGCGGAATCCTGCTCGGCGCGGCCGTCGCGACAACGGTCGGCGCGATCGACGACTTCCGGGGTCTGCCGTGGTGGGCGAAGCTCAGCGGTCAGGTCGCGGCGGCAGGCGTCGCGATCGGCTTCGGCATCAACGTCGAGCGCTTCACGTTTCCCGGCCTTGGCAGCCAGGAGCTCCCCGGGTGGGCAGCCGGGCCCGCGACGCTGGTCTGGATCGTCGCGATCATGAACATGGTCAACTTCCTCGACGGAATGGACGGCCTCGCCTCCGGCGTCTGTGCGATCGCGGGGTCGACGTTCGCCGTGATCGGCCTCTCGCTCGGCGCGCCCGACGCGGCGCTGCTCTCGGCGATCGTGGCGGGCGCCTGCTTCGGCTTCCTGCACCACAACTTCTATCCGGCGCGGATCTTCATGGGGGACTCCGGTGCGCTCCTGCTCGGGTTCCTGCTTGCGACGCTCTCCGTCGAGGGGCTCGTGAAGACCGCGGCGTTGGCGACGCTCGTGCTGCCGCTCCTCGTGCTCGCGATTCCGATCATCGACACCTCGTTCGTCGTCGCGAAGCGGATGAAGTACGGCCAGCCGCTGTACGAGGCCGACCGGACCCACCTGCACCACCGCTTCATGAACATCGGCTTCTCACAGACGCGCGCGGTGGCCTACATGTACCTCTGGTGCGTGCTGCTCGCCGCCGCCGCCCTCGCGACGCGGTTCCTGCCGCCGCGCCCACACGGCGACTGGGACTTCTCGAACTCGCTCGTCGCCGGCTCGATCGCCGTCGCCGCGCTAGCGGCGTCCGTCTACATCGCCTACCTGCTCGAGATCGTCAAGCTCGCGAACCCGCGGATCCGCCGCCGGGAGGAGCAGGCGCGCCGCGAGCGCGAGGAACGCCGCACCGCCTGATGAGGAGGGCTCGGCGCGATGCAGCTGTGCCGCAGGGCTGCGCTGCTCGCCCCGAGGACGGCGTCCGCAGTCGCGCCCGTATCTCACTCGATACGGGCGCTCCCTGCGTCCTGGCCTCGGGACGAGCATCGCACCCTGCGACGAGCGGCATCACACCAAGCCCTCCTAGGCGCGGTCGGCGAAGCCGACGAGGACGTCGTTGAACCCCGGTGCACGGGCGATCGAGTGCCCGGCGCCGGGGACGACCGCGTGCTCGGCCTCGAGCTCGCGCTCAAGCACGTCACAGACGGCGTCGAACGCCGGGTGGTGCGCGCCGGAAACGACGAGCTTCGGAAAACGCGCCGGCCGCAGCACCTCGAACGGGATCACCGCCTCGTTCGGGAACCGCTCCGCGATCGCCGCCCGCGCACCGGCCTCCAGCCCGTGCGGGAGCGGGTCCGGCAGGCGGAGGGACGACCCGACGAGCGGCAGGAAGAACTCGAGATAGCCCCTGGGGTCCTGCGGGTAGTCGGGCTCGAACGCCCCGAGGAAATCCTGGACCGCGGGATCGTCGAGCGCCACGCCGAACGCCGGCGGCTCCAGCACCGTCAGCGAGCGCAGCGCCTCGGGACGCCGGCCGGCTGCGAGCAGCGAGACGACCCCGCCGTACGAGTGGCCGACGAGGTGGTCGCCAGGCTCCAGGAGTTCCGCGACCTCCTGCGCCTGGTCCTCGAAGTCGATTCGCTCGAGCGGCGGGTTCGGCGGGTAGCCGCTGCGGGTCGGCACGACCAGCGTGAACCGCTCCGCGAGGCGCCGCTGCGGGCCCCAGGCCTCCAGCCCGAACCCGACGCTGCCGTGCACGAGCACGAGCCGCGGCCCCTGGCCGACCACGTCGACATGCATGGAAACCAAAGCTACAAGCTCAGGCACTTTTCGCCAAACCATGCGGGTTTTGGCTGTCACAAACTTTGGTATGCTCGGTCCCGATGGAGCCAGCGCCGCGTCAGTCGCTCGACCCTGCCGGGGCCGGCGCTGTGCTTCTCGGAACGACTGGTGCCGGCATCGCCGTCGGCGCTCTCGTCGGCTGGGCTGCCGGATCGTGGGCGATCGGCGCCCTCGTCGGCGCCCTCCTCGGCATCCCCGCGGGGACCTTCGCCGTGTACCGACGCTATCGGGGGGTGTTCTCGTGAGGGACGTCTGGGCGACGCCCAGACCGGTCCCTACCACCTACGTGCCGCAGCTCGCGGCCGCAGTGCTGATCGCGCTCGCTCTGCCCGTCTTCCTCGTCGCCGAGCTCCCGCTGCGCGCCTGGCTCCTCGCCGCCGTCCTCTGGGTGGCCGCCGAGGCGGTGGCGCTGCTGCTCTCACGGGTGCCGCTCGGCGCCGATAATCTCGCCGCCTCGGGCGTGAGGGGAGTCGGGATGATGTTTCGGTCCGTCGGCGTGATGGTCGTCGTGATCGTCGTGGCGGCAAGAGACACCGAGCTGGGTGTCGCCGCCGGCGCCCTCTATGCGCTCGCGTACACGCTGGAGCTCGCCCTCTCCCTGACGACGTACTTCACGAGCGAGGAGATCCGGTGAGACGCGCCCTCTACGGCCTCGTCACCACGGCGCTTCTCTTTCCCGGCTCGGCCCTCGCCGCCGACGAGGAGAAGTTCGACCCGTCGAAGGAGTTCGAGCAGCACGCGTGGATCACGATCCACCTCGGCCCGCTCGACCTCTCGATCACGAAGGCCGTCGCCTATCTCTTACTCGCCACGATCGTGACGATCCTCCTCGGCCTCGGCTTGATGCGGTGGCGCCTCCACGTCGACCCGGACCGCCGCCAGGCGGTCGGGGAGCTGGTCTACGACATCGCCCAGACGCAGATCGCGGAGCAGGGGCTCCCGACGAAGGCGATCGGGCGCTGGTTCCCATACGTCGCCTCGCTCTTCCTCTTCATCTGGACGATCAACATCCTCGGCTTCATCCCGCTGCCGCTCTCGGACGAGAAAGTGACGATCGCTGGGATCGAGCTACCGACGCTCGGGATCTACGCCGCGACCTCGTCGATCTCCGTCACCCTCGCGCTCGCGCTGCTGACCTTCGTCTTCACACACTTCGAGGGAATCCGCGAGAACGGACCGGCGCGCTACTTCAAGAGTTGGATCCCGCCGGTGCCGAAGGCGATGGTGGTGCCGATTGCGTTCCTCGAGGTCCTCGGCCAGTTCATGCGGCTGATCTCGCTCTCAGTCCGACTGTTCGCGAACATGCTCGCCGGCCACATCCTGATCCTGACTTTCATCGGGCTGATCTTCGTGCTCGGCCACATCTGGCTGGCACCGGTCTCCGTCTTCGTCGGGACGATCTTCTACCTCTTCGAGGTCGTGATCGTCGTCTCGATCCAGGCCTACATCTTCGCCGCCCTGTCCGCCATCTACATCGGCTCGGCCATCGAGCCCGAGCACTAAGGAGGTACGAGAGGAAATGAACGTCGCTGCAACGCTCTTCGCCGCCGCGTCGGACGGCTCGGACGCCGGCAAGGCGATCGCGCTCGCCCTCGGCGTCGGCCTCGGCTCGCTGGGCGCGGGCATCGGCATCGGCAACATCTTCGGCTCGATGATCCAGTCGGTCGCGCGCCAGCCGGAGCTCCGGGGCGAGCTGACGGGTATCCAGTGGCTCGGGTTCGCGCTCACCGAGGCCGTCGTGTTCTACGGCCTCCTCGGCAGCCTGCTCGCCTACGTCCTCGTTTGATGCCCCTCCCAGCGATCCGTGCCGGCCTCTGGCCCGCGATCACGCGGCGCCAGAGCTCACCCACCTCCTCACCAAGGTCTTTTGACCTTGGCTCGTCGGCGTGCGACCTCTGGCTTGGTGCTCACGACCCAGAGACTCGGCGGCATCACTGGAAGGGGCATTAGCCACATGCTCGCCGTCCTCGCCGCCAACCCACTGATCGAGGCGCGCGTCGGCCTCATGGTCTGGACCCTCGTCTGCTTCGCGATCACGTTCTTCGTGCTGAAGCGGTACGCCTTCGGGCCGGTCCAGAAGATCATCGACGAGCGCCGCCAGCGGATCCGACAGTCGCTCGACGAGGCCGACAACGCCCGCGACGAGGCCCGCAGCCTGCTCGAGGAGCACCGGGCGCTGATGCGGGAGGCGCGCGGCGAGGCCGAGGGGATCCTGGCCGAGGCCCGACGCGTCGCGGACGCGCAGAAGGAGCGCCTGCGCGACGAGCTCGAGTCCGAGCGCCAGCGCCGGCTCGAGGACACGACGAAGCAGATCGAGGCCGAGACGCGCCGCGCGCTCGAGCAGATCCGGGCGGAGGTCGCTGAGCTGGCCCTCGTCGCGACGAGCAAGGTCACCGGCAAGGTGCTGACCGACGAGGACCACCGCCGCCTGATCGAGCAGGCCGTCGGCGAGCTCGACTTTTCCGTGCTCGAAGGGGACGCCCGGGCGAACTGATGGCCGTGCCCCGGAAGATCTACGCGAACGCCCTCTTCGAGGCGGCGAAGGAGCGGGACCGCCTCGAGGTGGTGCGGGACGAGCTGCACGCCTTCCTGGAGGCGACCGAGCAGGTGCCCGAGCTCCGCGAGCTTCTGGTCACCCCGGCGGTCGACTCCCGCCAGAAGGTCGACGCCCTCTCCGCGCTCCTCGCGGACGCCGATGAGCTGACGCGCAACTTCCTGCTCCTCGTGGCGGAGAAGAACCGCGCGCAGCAGCTGCACGAGATCGTGCGCGAGTTCGACGCGCTCGTCGCCCGCGAGGAGGGGATCCTCGACGTCGAGCTCACCACGGCGGTCGAGCTCTCCGAGGACGAGGCGACCAAACTCTTGGGTCAGATCGAGCAGGTCTCCGGGCGGCGGCTCCGAGCGACCCGCGGCGTCGACCAGAACCTGATCGGCGGCTTCGTGCTCCGCGCCGGCTCCTACCGGGCCGACGCGAGCGTCAAGGGTCGCCTCGACGGACTACGACGACAGCTCACAGGCAGCGGAAGGAGTTAGGCAGTGCGACTGCGACCCGAAGAGATCACCTCGATCCTCAAGGAGCGGATCGAGCAGTACGACGTCGAGACCGACCTCGCCGAGGTCGGCGCGGTGCTTCAGGTCGGAGACGGCATCGCCCGGATCCACGGCCTCGAGAACGCCGTGGCGGGAGAGCTGCTCCAGCTCGAGCACGGCGTCACCGGCATCGCGTTCAACCTCGAGGAGGACAACGTCGGCGCGGCGCTCTTCGGCGAATGGGTGCTCTCGAAGGAGGGCGAGCCCGTGAAGCGCACCGGCGAGGTCGCGAGCGTCCCCGTCGGTGACGCGCTGATCGGCCGGATCGTCGACCCACTCGGGAACCCGCTCGACGGCGGCGCGCCGATCGAGACGACCGAGACGCGGCCGCTCGAGTTCAAAGCGCCGGGCGTGATCGACCGCCAGCCGGTGAAGGAGCCGCTCCAGACCGGCATCAAGGCGATCGACGCGATGACGAACGTCGGCCGCGGTCAGCGCGAGCTGATCATCGGCGACCGCTCCACCGGCAAGACGGCGATCTTGGTCGACACGATCCTGAACCAGCGCGACACGGACGTGATCTGCATCTACGTCGCGATCGGGCAGAAGGCGTCGACTGTCGCGCAGGTCTACGAGCTGCTTCGCGACCGCGGCGCGATGGACTACACGATCATCGTCATCGCGGCGGCGCACGAGGCAGCGCCGATCAAGTGGATGGCGCCCTTCGCCGGCTGCGCGATCGGCGAGCACATCATGTTCAACGGCGGGCACGCGCTCGTCATGTACGACGACCTCTCGAAGCACGCCGACGCCTACCGGCAGCTCTCGCTGCTGCTGCGCCGGCCGCCGGGGCGCGAGGCGTTCCCCGGCGACGTCTTCTACCTCCACTCGCGCCTGCTCGAGCGAGCCTGCAAGCTTTCCGACGACCTCGGCGGAGGGTCGCTGACGGCGCTGCCGGTGATCGAGACGCAGGCCGGCGACATCTCGGCCTACATCCCGACGAACGTGATCTCGATCACGGACGGTCAGATCTTCCTCGAGTCGGACCTGTTCTTCTCCGGCGTCCGGCCGGCCGTGAACGTCGGCGTCTCGGTCTCCCGCGTGGGGGCGAGCGCGCAGACGAAGGCGATGAAGAAGGTGGCTGGCCGCCTGCGGCTCGAGCTCTCGCAGTACCGCGAGCTCGAGGCGTTCGCGCAGTTCGGCTCCGAGCTGGACCCCGCCACGCAGCGGACGCTCGCTCGCGGCCAGCGGATGGTCGCGACCCTCAACCAGCCGCAGTACCAGCCCTGGCCGATGGAGGAGCAGGTGGTCGCGATCTGGGTCGGCGTCAACGGCCACCTCGACGACATCCCGGTCGAGGACGTCCTGCGCTTCCAGGACGAGCTCCGCGAGTACCTCCGCACGGAGGGGGCGATCTACAAGGAGATTCGCGAGACGGGCGACCTCCCGGACGAGCTCGAGGAGCGGCTGAAGGCGGAGGTCGAGAAGTTCAAAGAAGGGTTCAACGTCAGCACCGAGGACGAAGCCGCGTAACCCTTGGCCGCAGTCCAGGACATCAAGCGCCGGATCCGCTCCGTCCAGAACACGCGGAAGATCACGAAGGCGTTCGAGCTCGTGGCGGCCGCTCGTCTCCGCCGCGCGCAGGCTCGGATCGAGGCGATGCGCCCGTACGCCGACCGGATGCTGGAGCTGATGGTCGGCACCGCCCGAGCGAGCACCTCGATGCGCGGGCTCCCGCTGCTCGAACGGCGTGAGGTGCGGACGGCGGCGATCCTGGCCCTGACCGGCGACCGCGGCCTCGCCGGCGCATTCAACTCGCAGATCCTGCGGCACGTGTTCGCGCTCGAGCGGCGGCTCCGCGCGGAAGGCGTCGAGGTTCGCTGGCTCGTGTCGGGCCGTCGCGGCGCCTCGACCCTTCGCTTCCGGCGCTACGACGTCGGCCAGTCGTGGGTCGGGTTCAGCGACCGGCCCGCGTACTCCGACGCCCAGACGATCGCGCACGCGATCTCGGAGCTCTACACGCAGGGCGAGGTCGACCAGGTGTTCGTGGTCTACAACCACTTCGTCTCGCCGCTCGTCCAGCGCGTGACCGAGCAGGAGGTGCTGCCGATCCCCGAGGAGATCCTCGAGGGAGAGGACGACCGGGACGCGCTCTCGGGCGACTTCATCTACGAGCCGGAGCCGGAGGAGATCCTGGCGCGGCTGCTGCCCGTGTACGTCGAGACCGAGCTCTACCGCGCGCTGCTCGAGTCCGCCGCGTCCGAGCAGGGCGCGCGCATGACTGCGATGCGCAACGCCTCGAAGAACGCCGGAGAGCTGATCGAGAGCCTCACGCTGGCGATGAACCGCGCCCGCCAGGCGGAGATCACCCAGGAGATCCTGGAGGTCGTCGCCGGCGCGGACGCCCTGACGGCCTCCTAACAATCTCGCCGGTCGATAGTCAAAGCTAATCGGATCGCCCGACCCCCGGGCAGTTATTCTCCGTTCCCCATGGCAGACGAACGACGCGAAGTCCTCTCAGCCGGTGCAGGCCTCGCAGCCGAGGTCGCGCTCGAGTCCGGCACCGGGCTCGGCGACATCACCGACGTTCGGGCCCGCGGCTACTGGGAGCAGGTCTGGATCCGCTTCCGTAAGGACAAGGTCGCGATCGCGAGCGGGATCTTCATCATCCTGCTGGTCCTGACGGCGATCTTCGGCGCGCCGCTCGTCAAGCACTGGCTCGGGCACGGCCCGGACGACATCTTCCCCTCGCCCGGCGTCGGCGTCGACATGGAGCTCGTACCGCGCGACCCGCTGACGCACGCGCAGAACTTCAACCCGCAGACCGGGAAGATGGAGGACGTCTTCTTCCCGCTCGGGACGGCGGACACCCTGGGCCGCGATGAGCTCATGCGCCTGCTCTACGGTGCGCGCGTCTCGCTCGAGGTCGCCCTCGGCGCGACGTTCCTTTCGATGACGATCGGCGTCCTCATGGGCGCGACCGCCGGCTACTTCCGCGGCTGGATCGATGCACTGATCTCGCGCCTGACCGAGATCGTGATGGCGTTCCCGCTGCTCCTCTTCGTGATCGCGCTCTCCGCCACCGTCGGCGAGCGCATGGCAGGCATCACCTTCGGGTTCCTGCCGAAGGGGGTCGTGACGCTCGTCCTTGTCGGCGGCGTCTTCGGCTGGTTCTACCCGGCGCGAATCGTGCGCGCGCAGGTGCTGTCACTGCGCGAGAAGGAGTTCATCGAGGCGGCGCAGATGGTGGGCTCCAGCGACTGGCGGATCATCCGGTCGCACCTGCTCCCGCACCTCGTTGCGCCGATCATCGTCTACTCGACGCTGATCGTCGCCCAGTTCGTCCTCTTCGAGGCGGGCCTCTCCTTCCTCGGCCTCGGGATCAAGCTGCCCGCTGCGAGCTGGGGGAACCTGCTCTCCTCGGCGCCGCAGTTCTACCTCCAGCAACCGTGGCTCATGGTCTGGCCCGGCGCGGCGGTGCTGCTGACGACGCTGGCGTTCAACCTGCTCGGCGACGGCCTGCGGGACGCATTCGACCCGCGCGGCTCGGCGCATTAAGACCTCCGGAAGCGCCTTCAGGGCCTCTGGAGGCGCGTCCAGAGTGATATTCGAACCTCTACTCAGAGGTTCACAACACACTGCTAACTAACTCGGTCGCCCGGAGTCTTATAGCGCGGGACGCGAGGGCGTCCTGGGGTCGGTCGCAACCGCCTGTGGCCGGCCTGAAACGCGGAAAGGAGTCTCATGCACAGACGACTCATGGTCTCGGTCGCGATGCTGTTCGTCGGCGCCGGCCTGCTCGCTGCGTCCGCCATCGCGGGCCCGTCGGGCAGCGCTTCGCCGTCGGCCAAGGCATCCGGCCAGGCTCGGGTTGGCGGGACCTTCAAGCACAGCCTCTCGGTCGACATCGACTACGTCGACCCGGCGCTCGCGTACTACGTCCCCTCGTGGGCGATCATGTACTCGACCGCCGCGATGCTGCTCAACTATCCGGATGCCCCGGCCCCGAAGGGCTCGCGGCTCACTCCGGACGTGGCGAAGGGCTTCCCGCGCATCGCGAAGAACGGCCTCACCTACACGTTCCAGCTGAAGAACAACTTCAGGCTCTCGAACGGTCAGAAAGTGACGGCCGCGAACTTCGTGTACGCGATCAACCGCGACCTGAACAAGAAGATGAGCTCGCCTTCTCAGCCGTTCATCGAGGACATCGCTGGTGCTAAGGCCGTGATCAACGGCTCCGCCAGCAGGGCGACTGGCCTCAAGGCGATCGGCAAGTACACGCTGCAGATCAAGATGACCAAGCGGGCGCCTGACCTGCTTGCTCGCCTTGCGATGCCGTTCTTCCAGGCGATTCCGACGAACCTGCCGATCGAGCCGAACGGGGTCAACGCTCCGGTGCACACGGCCGGTCCGTACTACATCCAGAAGTGGGATCGGAACCGCCAAGTCGTCGTGGCCCGCAACAGGTTCTACAGGGGCCCTCGGCCGCACAACGTCAACTCGATCGTCATCGACGTGGGTCTCCCGCTCGAGACGATCAAGCTGAACATCGATCGTGGCGTCACCGACACGGGCGACATCCCGCCGTCGGCGCACGCTGAGCTTGGCCGCCGCTACGGCGTCAAGAAGGGCTCGCCGGGTCGCTACTTCGCGAACCCTGCTCCCACGATCTCGTACCTCGCCATGAACCACGACCGCCCGCTGTTCGGCGGCGGTGGTGTCGGCAACCTGCGCCTGAAGAAGGCCGTCAACTACGTCATCGACCGCCAGGCGATCATGACGCAGCGCGGCGCGTACGCAGGCGTCACGAACGACCAGTACATGCCGCCGTCGATGCGCGGCTTCAAGAACGTCTCCATCTACCCGCGGCGCCCGAACATCTCGCAGGCTCGGTCACTGGCCCAGGGCCAGACCCGCGGTGGGAACGGCGTCTTCTACTGCGCCAACAGGGCTCCGGCTCCTCAGCAGTGCCAGATCGTCCAGGCGAACCTGCGGAACATCGGCTTGAACATGGACATCAAGCTGTTCCCGCGGGCGGTCCAGTTCGAGAAGGCCGGCAACAAGGGCGAGCCCTTCGACCTCACGCTTGAGGGTTGGCATATGGACTACTTCGACCCGTACGACTTCATCTTCCTCGTCGACGGGACGACGATCCGGCCGACCAACAACGTGAACTTCTCGTACTTCAACTCGGCGGCCTTCAACAAGAAGATCGCCCGGGCGAAGACGCTCGTAGGCGTTCCGCGCTACCGCGCGTTCAGCCAGCTCGACGCCGATATCGCGAAAAACGGCGCTCCTCTGGCCACGTACGGCACACCGAACGACCGGTACTACGTGTCGTCCCGGACTGGTTGCTACCACTACCACCCGGTCTTCACGTGGGATTACGCATCACTCTGCCTCACCAGGTAGAGACGAACGACGTGACGAGGGCGCCGGTTTCGGCCGGCGCCCTCGTTCTTAACCCACACGTAATCGGCAAACGGCGGTAAGCTGACCCCCCTCTCGACTCCCCGACGACGATGTATCGCTATCTGATCAGGCGGCTTTTCTGGGCGGGCGTGATGTTCATCGCCGTCACGATCGTCTCCTACATCATCTTCTTCCTCGTCCCGGCCGAGCCCGCGCGCCTGATCTGCGGCGCCCAGTGCCCGCCCGACCAGGTCGAGCGCGTGCGCAAGGAGGTCGGGCTCGACGACCCGGTCTACACGCAGTACCTGCGCTTCCTGGGTGGCCTGTTGCCGGTGGGGATCCACCCCGTCAGCGCCAAGACGCCGTCGCTCGGCAACTCCTATGCGACGCGCCAGCCGGTGAACGAGATCATCAAGGAGGCGGCCCCGGTCACGGCGTCGCTCGTGATCGGCGGGGCGGTGCTCTGGATGCTCGTCGCGCTCCCGCTCGGGATCCTCTCCGCGTTGCGGCCGCGCTCGCTCTTAGACCGCGCCGGGATGGTCTTCGTGCTGATCGGGATCTCCGCGCACCCGGTGTGGATCGGCTTGCTCCTGATCTATTTCGTCGGCTACAAGGCCGGACTGACGCCCTTAGGTGGCTACTGCGACATGGTCAATCCGTCCACCGACTGCGGTGGGCCGATCGACTGGGCGCACGCGCTGATCCTTCCGTGGATCACCTTCGCCGTCCTGTTCGCCGCGCTGTACGTGCGCATGATCCGGGCGAACGTGCTGGAGGCGATGAACGAGGACTACGTCCGGACCGCCCGCGCCAAGGGCGCGCCCGAGTGGCTCGTCATGCGCTCGCACGTGTTGCGGAACGCGATGCTTCCTGTCGTGACGATGCTCGGCATGGACATCGGCCTCGCACTTGGCGGCGCGGTCTTCACCGAGACGGTCTTCGGGCTCCCAGGGCTCGGGAAGCGCGCGCTGGAGGCGCTCGAGGGCTTCGACCTTCCGGCGGTGATGGGGATCGTCGTCTTCGCGACGGTCTGCGTGATCGTCTTCAATCTGATCGTCGACCTGTTGTACGCCGTCATCGATCCACGAATCAGACTCTCCTAGAAGGCGAAACCCACATGGCGCTGCTCGAAGTCAACGACCTTCGTACGCACTTCCGCACCGACGACGGCATTGTCAAGGCGGTCGACGGGGTCAGCTTCTCGGTCGACAAGGGGAAGACGCTCGGCATCGTCGGCGAGTCGGGCTGCGGCAAGAGCGTCACGTGCTTGACGATCATGGGGCTGAACCCGTCGCGGAACACGATCTCGAGCGGGGAGGCGCTCTTCAAGGGCGAGAACCTGCTTACGATGCCGAAGAAGCAGCTTCGCGACATCCGCGGGAACGACATCGCGATGATCTTCCAGGACCCGATGACGTCGCTGAACCCGGTGCACACGATCGGGCGCCAGCTCGTCGAGGCGATCAAGCTCCACCGCGACGTCAGCTCCCGGAACGCGCGCGCCAGGGTGCTCGAGCTCCTGAAGGCGGTCGGGATCCCACGCGCCGAGCGCCGGGTGGACGACTACCCGCACCAGTTCTCGGGCGGCATGCGGCAGCGCGTGATGATCGCGATGTCGCTGATCAACGACCCGGACCTGCTGATTGCAGACGAGCCCACGACCGCGCTCGACGTGACGACCCAGGCGCAGATCCTCGAGCTGATGAACCGTCTCCAGAGCGAGTTCGGGAGCGCCATCATCATCATCACGCACGACCTCGGGGTCGTGGCGGAGACCGCGGACGACGTCGTCGTCATGTACGCGGCCCGGGTCGTCGAGCGCGCGCCGGTCGACAACCTCTTCAAGCGGCCGCACATGCCGTATACGTGGGGCCTGCTCGGCTCGCTCCCGCGCCTCGACGCCGATATGGAGCGGCTGACGCAGATCCCCGGCCAGCCGCCGTCGCTGCTCAACCCGCCGCGCGGCTGCCGCTTCCACCCACGCTGCCCGTACGTGATGAACGTCTGCAAGGAGACCGAGCCTGAGCTCCGGCCGATCAGCGACCAGCCGGGACACCTCCAGGCCTGCCATTTGGACGAGCAGACCAAGGACCGGGAGGCGGCGAAGCTCGTCGCCTTGGCGGAGACCGGCTAGGTGAGCGAGGCCGGGGGGATGAACGGGGGCTCCGGCAATGACCTGCTCGTTGTCGAGGACCTGAAGAAGCACTTCCCGGTCACCCGCGGCATCCTCTTCCAGAGGCAGGTCGCGTCCGTCAAGGCGGTCGACGGCGTCAGCTTCACCGTCAAGTCGGGGGAGACGCTCGGCGTCGTGGGCGAGTCCGGCTGCGGGAAGTCGACGATGGCGCGCTGCGTGATGCGCCTGCTCGACCCGACCGGCGGGAGGATCACCTTCGAGGGGCGCGATATCACGAACCTCTCCCGCGCGGACATGCGGCCGATTCGCCGCGAGATGATGATGATCTTCCAGGACCCGTACGCGTCGCTGAACGGGCGAAAGCGCGTCGGGTTCATCGTCGCCGAGGCGCTCGAGGTACACAAGATGGGCACGGACGCCGAGATCAAGCGCCGGGTGCAAGAGCTGCTCGAGGTCGTCGGCCTGAACCCCGAGCACTACAACCGCTTCCCGCACGAGTTCTCCGGCGGCCAGCGGCAGCGGATCGGCGTCGCGCGCGCGCTGGCGGTCAACCCGAAGCTGATCGTCTGCGACGAGCCGGTGTCGGCGCTCGACGTGTCCGTCCAGGCGCAGATCCTCAACCTGCTGAAGGACCTCCAGCGCGAGTTCGGCCTCACCTACGTATTCATCGCGCACGACCTCAACGTCGTCCGCCACATCTCGGACCGCGTGATGGTCATGTACCTCGGCAAGGTCGCCGAGATCGCAGACCGGAACCAGGTTTACACCGAGCCGAAGCACCCGTATACCGGTGCGCTCCTCTCCGCAGTGCCGATCCCCAACCCGGAGCTCGGCCGGCAGCGCAAACCGATCGTCCTCCAGGGCGACGTGCCGAGCCCGCTGAACCCGCCGGCCGCGTGCAACTTCCACCCGCGCTGCCCCCGCTTCCAGGAGGGTCACTGCGACGTCGAGCCGCCGCCGCTCTACTCCTTCGGCGATGGTCACCGTGCGGCCTGCCACTACCCGCTCGAGCACTGGCCGCTCTCCGAGGAGGAGATGCGGCGGCCCAGCGCGGCGCCGCAGTCGGCACCGCCGCCGGCGGAGCCCGCCGAGGCTCCGACCAGCTCGTAGCCATGTGGCTCGCGGCCGGGCGCCGCTTCATCGGCCTCTTCGTCCTGGCTTCGATCTTCACCCTGCTGGTGTCGCTCCTGCTCGGGCTCGCGCTCGGCGCCGGAGTCGAGCGGTCGGTCTCGCTTGGCTTCTACTGCATCGGCTCGTTCCTGCTCGTATCCGGGTTCTTCATCGGGAACCGCGGGCCTGTACGGCTGAAGAGCGAGAAGGGCGACGCGGGCCCGTTTCTGTTCGGGTCGCGCTACATGCGCTGGGCCACGCCGCCGGAGCGTGAGGAGTCGATCAACCTCTCGGCGATCTTCATCGCGCTCGGGTTCGTGCTCATCCTGCTCGGCGTCGTTGCCGACAACAGGTACAACCTGGTCTAAGGGACGTCAGCCTGACTAACTATGTTCTGAAAGCTCCGTCCTAAATTCACGTGCGATTGGTGAAACCACTTACCCGGCAGTGCGAGCGCGCCCGCGAATGCGCGTCGCTTCGCCTGGACGGCGAGCTCTCCGAATTCGAGCAGGCGCTGCTCCAGGCCCACCTCGGGCGCTGCGAGCCCTGTCGCTCGTTCGCTGCCGAGCTCGACGGAGTGACGACGCGGATCCGGAACGCTCCGCTGGAGACGCTTGCGCAGCCCGTGGTGTTGCCGAGCCGGCGCCGGATCTCCCTCCGCCCGGTCGAGATCGCCGCGGCCGCGGCGCTGATGCTGACCGCGTTCGGCATCGCAGGCGCCGTTCGCACGTTCGAGAGCTCGAACCCGTCGCTCACCTTTGCCTCGCCCGGCGTCTCGACCGCCGCCGAGAGCCGGGAGTTCACCGACATCCGTCGGGCGATGCTCCGCCTGCGCGTGGCCCCCGTTTCGCCCGGTGGCCTCAACCTGATGCAGTCCTGACCGCCTCGCGGCGGTCTAGGCTTGACGCGATGCTTGCATCGCCTGTCAGCTCGCGCGTCTGAGCGCTCGACCATTCCGCCCGTGTGGCGGCCGGCGAGCGCTACTGGCAACTGCAGGAGTCCAAGGAGACCTTGGATAGACTTGTCCCTGCACGGCGCCGCGGTTTCTGGCGCCGGCTCCTTCGACTGAATATCGCTCAGGAGGCTCGTGGCTGACAACGCAGGAAACCGGAATGTGGGCACGATCGTGGAGATCAAGGGCGTCGTCCTCGACGCCGTCTTCCCGGACGAGCTGCCCGAGATCTACAGCGCAGTCCGCATCACGGTCGACGGCCGCGACCTGATCGCGGAGGTGCAGCAGCATCTCGGCGACGACCGGGTCCGCGCCGTCGCGATGGATTCGACCGACGGCCTTGCAAGGGGCCTAGACGTCGTCGACACCGGCCAGCCGATCACGGTGCCGGTCGGCGAGCCGACGCTCGGCCGCCTCTGGAACGTGATCGGCGAGCCGATCGACAAGGCCGGACAGCCGTCGCAGGGCGAGCGCTGGCCGATTCACCGCGAGCCGCCGAGCTTCCGCGACCTCTCTCCGGAGATCGAGATCTTCGAAACCGGGATCAAGGTGATCGACCTGATCGCGCCGTACGTGAAGGGCGGCAAGGTCGGCCTCTTCGGCGGCGCCGGCGTCGGCAAGACGGTGCTGATCCAGGAGCTGATCCACAACGTCGCCCGGGAGCACGGCGGCGTCTCCGTCTTCGCCGGCGTGGGCGAGCGGACTCGCGAAGGCAACGACCTCTGGCTGGAGATGGAGGAGTCGGGGGTGATCGACAAGGTCGCGCTCGTCTACGGGCAGATGAACGAGCCGCCGGGCGCCCGCCTGCGCGTCGGCCTGTCCGGCCTGACGATGGCGGAGTACTTCCGCGATCAGGGCCAGGACACCCTGCTCTTCATCGACAACATCTTCCGGTTCGTCCAGGCGGGCTCGGAGGTCTCGGCGCTCCTCGGCCGCATGCCGAGCGCCGTCGGCTACCAGCCGACACTCGCGACGGAGATGGGCCAGCTGCAGGAGCGGATCACCTCGACGCGAACGGGCTCGGTCACGTCCGTGCAGGCGATCTACGTCCCCGCCGACGACCTCACCGACCCGGCGCCGGCGAACACGTTCGCGCACCTCGACGCGACCACTGTGCTCTCGCGGGCGATCGTGGAGCAAGGGATCTACCCGGCGGTCGACCCGCTCGACTCCTTCTCGCGGGCGCTCCAGCCCGGGATCGTCTCCGACGAGCACTACGAGACGGCGACGCGAGTCCAGGAGGTACTGCAGCGCTACCGCGACCTGCAGGACATCATCGCCATCCTCGGCATGGACGAGCTCTCCGACGAGGACAAGCTCACCGTCTCGCGGGCCCGCAAGATCCAGCGCTTCCTCTCGCAGCCGAACTTCGTGGCCGAGCAGTTCACGGGCACGCCCGGCGAGTACGTGCGGCTCGAGGACACGATCAAGGGCTTCCAGGAGATCCTCGGGGGCAAGCACGACGAGCTGACGGAGCAGGCCTTCTATATGGTCGGCACGATCGAGCAGGCCGTGGAGAAGGGGCGCTCGCTGGCAGGCGAGGAGTCCGAGCCCGACGCGGCCGACGCGGACGAGCCCGCCGATGAGCGGCAGGAGGACGCGCGGGATCCTGAGCCGGCGGCTGTCTGACCCAGATGGCCCAAGAGCGCAAAACGTTCGACCTCTCGCTCGTGACGCCGGAAGGCCCGGCGTTCGAGGGCGAGGTCGAGATGGTGGTCGTCCCCGGCGCCGCCGGCGAGATCGGCGTGCTCGCGCGGCACGCGCCGCTCGTCGCGACCCTGAAGGCGGGCGGGACGCGCGTCCACATCCGCCGCGACGAGGAGACCGTCGACTTCGCCACCGGGCCCGGCTTCTTCAAGGTCGAGCAGGACCGGGCGCTCGCCCTCGTCGACGACGCCGTCGACGCGCGGCACATCGACGCGGAGCGGGCGCAGCAGCAGCTCGACGAGGCGCAAGCCGAGCTCGAGCGGCTCGAGCGCGGCGAGGTGCAGGCCGACCGCTGGCAGCTCGAGCAGCGGGTCGCGCACGCCCAGAACCAGCTGGACGTGTACTCCGGCGCGGGCACGAGCCGCATCCGCCCGATCGCGCCGCCCGGCGGCTAGCGCTTCACCGCGTACACCACGTGCGTCACGAGCGGTGAGTGGACCGTGCTCGTGAGTTCGATCGGACGCGGCTGGGCTCCGTCGAACAGCCGGACACCGCCGCCGAGCAACAGGGGAGCGACGTGGAGCTGGAGCTCATCCAGGAGGCCTGCGTTCAGGGCCTGCTGGGCGACCACGGCTCCGCCGCTGATCTGAACGTCCTTGCCGCCTGCCGCCTCGCGCGCCTGTCCTACGGCCTCTTCGACCCCGTCGACGAACGTGAAGGTGGTGTCCGCCAGGACGAGCGGCTCCCGCTCGTGGTGTGTGACGACGAAGACCGGCCCGTGGAAGGGCGGGTCGTCGCCCCACCAGCCGTTGGCCTTGGAATCGTCCGCCCACGGCCCCTCGCCGCTGCTGAACATGCGCCGTCCCATGACGAAGGCGCCGGTTCGGTCGTGCGCCTCTCGCATGATCGCGTCGTCGTCCGGGTTCGCCTCTCCGCCTTCGAGCCCGTGGAGTGATCGCCAGCTCTCCAACCGCGTCGCCCACTCGTGCAGGTCCTCGCCACCCTCGCCGAGCGGCTGTTCCAGCGTCTGCTTCGGCCCGGCGACATAGCCGTCGAGCGACATGGTGATGTTGAGAAATGTCGTCATGCCCGTCAGACCGTAAAGGCGCGCGGAAATCATCGTATGATCGGTGGGCGCCTAGAGGGCGCAAGCGGTCCGCGCGCAGGGCAGTGCCCACCTCGATTCCCCGGAAGGTACGGAACCGATCTCTTCTCCGCCCGCTACCGCGGACACGGGCCGAAGGAGGGAGGTCGCGATGAATCTCGAGCAACTCCGCAAGCAGGCGAAGGAGCTCGTGAAAGCTGCGCGGACAGGCGACACGGAGGCTCTCGACAGGCTCGGCGGTCGCGAGCCGATCCTGGCGAATGCCCAACTCGCTCTGGCCAGGGAGAACGGCTACGCGAGCTGGCCGGCGCTCGTCGCCGCGGCCGAGGCGAGCGTCGAGGCGTTCGTCGAGGCAGCCACCGAAGGACGCAGAGATCGGGCGGAACGCCTGCTCGCGGCCAGGCCCGAGATCGAGCGGGATCCCTGGGCCCAGCTCGTGCTCGGCCGCGGCTGGACCGGCGATCCCAGCCGGCCCGGCGGCCCGAGGACGTGGGCGCCGCTCCTCTATGTCTGCCACTCGGTGTTCGCGAACGCCGACGTCGCGCGGGAGCTCCTGGCCCTCGGCGCGGACCCGAACGCAACGTTCACGAACGAGTACGGGGAGATGTCGGCGCTGTACGGCGCGGCGGGCGTTGTCCACGACCCGGAGCTGACGCGGGTGCTGCTCGAGGCGGGCGCGAGCCCGGACGACGGCGAGTCGGTGTACCACTCGGTCGAGGCGGAGGATCCGACCTGCCTCCGGCTCCTGCTCGAGGCCGGCGCGCGCGTCCCGGGCACGAACGCCGTGGGGCACGCACTCGACTACGACCGCATCGAGCCGGTCCGCCTGCTGCTCGAAGCGGGCGGCGACCCGAACGAGGGAGCGCTCGTCGCGCACGCCGTCCGCCGCGGGCGCGGGCCGGAATTCCTCCGCCTGCTCGCCGAGCATGGGGCGGATCTCGATCGTCCCGGCGGTGAGACCTGGCGCGGTGACGTGCCTCTGAGGACGGCCTACGCCCAGTCGGTGCTCAGGAACCGGACGGACAACATGGACGTTCTGGCGGAGCTGGGCGCCTCCACCGAGGTCGATCCGGCCGACCTGGTGGTGGCCGCGGTGGCGCGAGGGGAGGAGCCGGCGGCGCCGCTCTCCGCAGACCTCGATCCCGACCCGCAGGAGGCGCTGATCCTCGGCGCGCTCGACGGTCACGTCGACGCCGTCGTCGGCGCCGTCGGCCCGAATTTCCGGGGCGTGGTCGGCGGTTCGCCCGAGGGAACGCTGCTGCACCACGCCGCCTGGTTCGGACAGCCGGGGATCGTCCGAACGCTGCTGGACCGCGGTGCCGATCCTCGCGCGACGACCCCGGACACGTTCGCGACGCCGCTGGCGTGGGCGGTTCTCGCGTCGCAGTACTACACAGCCGAGGATCGGGATTACCTGGGAGTTGCCGAGACTCTCGTCGAACACGAGGCTGAGTTGGAGCCACGTTTTTTGGACGTTGCGGCGGGGCCGCTGCTCGAATGGCTCCAGTTGCGGCTTCCCGGACAGCTGTGAACGCGCTTGGTGACCGGGTTACCGAGCGGGTAACCAGGCGAGCAGGTCGATGCAGCGGTCGAACTCATTCGGGCTCCCCTCGACCTTCACGAGCCGAGCGTCGAGCGCCTTGCGCGGACCGAGCGTCCGCTGCATCAAGGCGATCGACGTGTCGACGTCGGTGGTCACGACGAGGTCGGGTTTCTCCGCGGGGCCGAGCCCGGTCGTGACCGAGCCGTCGTCGATCTCGACGTGGAATGAATCGCCGTCGATGCGGAACTCATAACTGGCCTTGACGCCGCGAGCCTCGTCCCGACGGAACGTCGCCCGGATCGCCGAGATGTGGCCGCTCGGGAAGAAGACGTCGTCGCCGCGGTGCTCCATGAAGGCGCCGCCCCAGCGCCCGAGCTCGATGATGGTGCGCTCCAGGCCGGCCCCGAGCTCGGTCAGCTCGTAGACGGTGATGTTCGCCGTGGGCGGCGGAAGCTTCTGTCGGCGAACCAGGCCTTCCCGTTCGAGCCGACGGAGGCGCTCGGTGAGGAGGTTGGGCCCGATGCCGGGAAGCCCGTCGCGGAGGTCGGAGAAGCGCCGCGGGCCGAGGTGGACGAGGTCCCTCAGGATCAGGAGCGTCCAGCGCTCGCCGACCAGGTCGAGCGCACGCGCCACCGCGCAGTACTGCTCGTAGCTACGCCGGTCCACGTGCTTGACTGCGGAGTGTGTGTATAGGAAACTGAACTGAATAGTTCTCAAACATGTACTAGGAGGGTAGCGTGGCCGAGATCAACGAGACGATCACGATCGAAGCATCGCCGGAGCAGGTCTTTCGTGCGCTGACGGAGGCGGAGGCGATGGAGGGCTGGCTGGCCACGAGAGTCGAGTCTGATCCGCAGACCGGCGGTCATTTCCGCTACGAGTTCGAGTTCGACGACGCTTCGCAGAACAATGCACAGGAGGGCGAGTACCTCGAGGTCGACCCGGGGCGGCGCGTGGCGCTGCCGTGGATGTTCCCTTTCTCGCCCAACCAGACGACGGTCGCGTACGCGGTGTCGTCGGCCGGCGACGGCACGTCGCTCGCGTTCTCCCACGCCGGATTCGAGGAGGGCGAGCCCTGGGACGGTGCCCGGGAGCGCTTCACCGGCGGCTGGCAGATGTTCCTCAACGGCCTCAAGCGCTACGTGGAGACCGGGGAGCCGGCGCGCCCGCTCGGGATCAGGGGCCGCGGCCGCTAGCCCGAACTCCTGTACGCTTTGTTCGTCCCGGAACTTTGAACGGCAGCTTGGCGACCGGGTAACCAAACGCCTAAAGAGCCTGGAGCCTCGGCTCCCGTCTCTTTCGGCGGGAGCTTTTTCATGACGGCGACGATCGAACAGCTCAAGGACCTCCTCGGCGAGCGAATCGTCCTGCTGGACGGCTCGTACGGCGTCCTGATCCAGAAGACCGTGAAGGGGGAGGAGGCCTATCGCGGGGATCGGTTCGCCGACCACCCCCGCGATCTCGCCGGTGACCCGGACCTCCTGAACCTGACGCGGCCGGACGTCGTTCGCGACATCCACCGCTCGTACCTCGAGGCCGGCGCGGACGTCGTCACCACGAACACGTTCACGGCGACGACGATCGGCCAGGCCGACTACGGGCTCGAGGACCACGCGTACGAGATGAACGTCGAGGGGGCGAAGCTCGCGCGGGAGGCCGCGGACGAGGTCGACCGCCCCGCCTGGGTTGCAGGCTCGATCGGGCCGCTGAACGTCTCGCTCTCGATTTCGCCCAAGGTGGACGACCCGACGTTCCGCAACGCCACCTTCGACCAGGTGCGCGACGCGTACGCGGAGCAGATCCGGGGGCTCGTCGAGGGCGGGATTGACGTCCTCATGGTCGAGACGATCTTCGACACGCTGAACGCCAAGGCCGCGCTCGTCGCGGCGAAGGACGTCGCGCCCGGGGTGCCGCTCTGGATTTCGTTCACGGCCGTCGACCGCAGCGGCCGGAACCTGTCGGGTCAAACGGTCGAGGCGTTCTGGGCCTCGGTCGAGCATGCGGAGCCGCTGATCGTCGGCGTCAACTGCTCGCTCGGCGCGAGCGAAATGCGGCCGTTCGTCGAGGACCTGGCGCGCGTTGCGAACACGTACACGGCGTGCCACCCCAACGCCGGGCTGCCGAACCAGTTCGGCGAGCACGACGAGCAGCCGGCGGACACGAGCCGTGTCCTCGGCGAGTTCGCACGCGAGGGCCTCGTCAACGTCGTGGGCGGCTGCTGCGGCACGACCCCTGACCACATCCGTGCGATCCGGCAGGCCGTTAACGGGACCAGGTCCCGTAAAGTCCCTGCACGGAGCGACCATCCGAGGTGGAGCGGCCTGGAGCCGTTCGAGATCGGCCCCGACACCGGCTTCGTCGTCGTGGGCGAGCGAACGAACGTCACCGGGTCGGCCCGCTTCCGGCGGCTGATCGAGGCCGACGACTTCCAGGGCGCGATCGACGTCGCGCTCGAGCAGGTCCGCGGCGGTGCGAACCTCATCGACGTGAACATGGACGCCGGCCTCCTCGAATCGGAGCAGGCGATGACCACGTTCCTGAACGTGATCGCGACCGAGCCGGAGGTCGCCCGGCTGCCGATCATGGTCGACAGCTCCCGCTGGTCCGTGCTCGAGGCCGGCCTCAAGTGCCTCCAGGGGAAGGGCATCGTCAACTCGATCAGCCTCAAGGAGGGCGAGGAGCCGTTCCTGGAGCAGGCGCGGACGATCCGCCGCTACGGCGCCGGCGCGGTCGTGATGGCGTTCGACGAGCAGGGCCAGGCGGAGACGGCCGAGCGGAAGGTCGAGATCTGCGGCCGTGCGTACGACCTCCTCACCGAGCAGGCCGGCTTCCCGCCCGAGGACATCGTCTTCGACCCGAACGTACTCGCCGTCGCGACGGGGATCGAGGAGCACGAAGACTTCGCCAAGAACTTCATCGAGGCGCTGCCGCTGATCAAGGAGCGATGCCCCGGAACACGGACGAGCGGCGGCATCTCCAACCTCTCTTTCTCGTTCCGCGGCAACGACGTCGTGCGGGAAGCGATGCACGCCGCCTTCCTCTACCACGCGATCCAGGCGGGCCTCGACATGGGCATCGTCAACGCGGGGCAGCTGGCGGTCTACGAAGATATTCCGCCGGACCTGCTGGAGCGCGTCGAGGACGTGATCTTCAACCGCCGCCCGGATTCAACCGAGCGCCTCGTCGAGTTCGCCGACACCGTCAAGGGCGAAGGGACCCGGCGGAAGCTCGACACCGCCTGGCGCGACGCACCGGTCGAGAAACGGCTCGAGCACGCACTCGTCCACGGGATTGTCGACTACATCGAAGACGACGCCGAGGAGGCGCGGCAGCAGGTCGCGAGGCCGCTCGACGTGATCGAAGGCCCGCTGATGGCGGGGATGCAGGTCGTCGGCGACCTCTTCGGCTCCGGGAAGATGTTCCTCCCGCAGGTCGTGAAGAGCGCGCGCGCCATGAAGCGGGCCGTCGCGTACCTCGAGCCGTACATGGAGGACGAGAAGGCCGAGGCTCGCACGCACGGCCGCGTCGTGCTCGCGACGGTCAAGGGCGACGTCCACGACATCGGCAAGAACATCGTCGGGGTCGTCCTCGGCTGCAACAACTACGAGGTGATCGACCTCGGCGTGATGGTGCCCGCCGACAAGATCCTGGACACCGCGGTGGCCGAGGGCTGCGACATCGTCGGCCTTTCCGGCCTGATCACGCCGTCGCTCGACGAGATGGTCAACGTGGCGAAGGAGATGGAGCGCCGCGGCTTCGATCTCCCACTCCTGATCGGCGGCGCGACTACGTCGAAGCAGCACACGGCGGTCCGGATCGCGCCGGCCTACTCGCAGCCGACGCTTCACGTCCTCGACGCCTCACGCGTCGTCGGCGTCGTCTCCAACCTGCTCGACCCCGTGCGGCGGGCGGCGCTCGCCGAGGAGAACGCCGAGCTGCAGGACCGCCTCCGCGACCAGCACGCCGAGCGCGACCGGAAGCCGCTGCTGCCGATCGAAGAGGCGAGGGCGAACGGCGAGCAGGTCGAGTTCGAGGAGCGGCCCGCGCCGGAGTTCACCGGGACGCGTGCCGTCGAGTCGGCGCTCGAGGAGCTCGTGCCGTACATCGACTGGCAGTTCTTCTTCCACGCCTGGGAGCTGAAGGGGCGCTTCCCGGCGATCCTCGAGCAGCCGGCGGCGCGGGACCTCTACGACGACGCGCAGGAGCTGCTCGGGGAGATCGTCCGCGACGGCTCGCTCCAGGCGCGCGGGGTCTACGGCTTCTGGCCGGCTCGGGCCGAGGGCGACGACATCGTGCTCGAGAACGGCACGCGCTTCCCGATGCTGCGGCAGCAGTCGGCCTACGGCGACTCCCGGCCCAACCGCTCCCTGGCCGACTACGTCGCGCCCGAGAGCGACCACATCGGCGGCTTCGCCGTCGGGATCCACGGCGCAGACGAGCTCGCAACACGCTTCGAGGCGGAGCTCGACGACTACCGGGCGATCATGGTCAAGGCGCTCGCGGACAGGCTGGCCGAGGCATTCGCCGAGTACCTGCACGAGGTCGCGAGACGGCAGTGGTACGAGACCGGCCCCAGGCTCTCGAACGACGAGCTGCTCGCCGAGCGCTTCCGCGGGATCCGGCCCGCCTACGGTTACCCCGCGTCACCCGACCACAGCGAGAAGGCGACGCTCTATGCCCTGCTGAGGGCCGAGGAGTTCGGGATCGAGCTGACGGAGAGCTTCGCAACGATCCCCGGAGCGAGCGTCAGCGGGATCTACCTCGCGCACCCGCAGGCGAGGTACTTCGCGGTGGGTAGGGTCGGCCGCGACCAAGTGGAGGACTACGCCGCGCGCAAGGGAATGGCGCTGGCGGAGGTCGAACGCTGGCTGCGCCCCAACCTTGCGTACGAACCGGAGGCAGCTCCGGCCGTGGCCTGAGCTATCCTGCGCCGGTCGCGCCCGGGAGGGCGCTTCGCACATCTCCATGAAGACGACGCTGAAACGAGGAGTCGGGCGCGGCGCGTCCCTGAACGGCGACGGGAATGGCCACGGCGCCCTTCCGCCCGGGCTCACGCCGATCTCCCGCTACGAGCAGCCGCGGAAACGAGGCGGCTTCGTCAGGCTGCTCGGCAAGATCGTCTTCTTTCTCATCCTCGCGGCGATCTCGCTCTTCGCGGGCGTCGCGGGCGGCTACTGGCTCGAGGGCGAGCAGACCGTGGTCGACATCTCGAACTCCTCGCGGAAGGACCCGCAGATCCGCAAGGCCGCGAAGAAGCTCAACTTCGCGCTGCCGGGACGGCCGGCGATCGCGATGGTGGTGGGCCAGGACTTCAGGCGGTGGGCGAAGGCCGACGAGCGCGGCGGCCGGGCCGACACAGTGATGCTGCTCCGCGCCGACCCGACGAACCACCGGGAGACGCTCTCGATGCTCTCCTTCCCGCGCGACCTCTGGGTCGAGATCCACTGTCCAGGTCGGGCGCCGTTCGGCGGGCCCATCAACTCCGCGTTTGCCGACTGCGGCCTTCAGGGGACGGTCGAGACGGTCAAGCAACTGACCGGCCTTCCGGTCCACTACCTGATCACGATCGACTACCGCGGCTTCATCCAGACCGTCGACAAGCTCGGCGGCGTCTGGATGGACATCGACCGTCGCTACTTCAACGACAACTCCCATCCGATCAACGGCACCTTCCCGCCGATCGACCTCCAGCCCGGCTACCAAGTCCTGAACGGCCGGCAGGCATTGTCGTTCGTGCGGTACCGCCACACCGACTCCGACCTCTACCGGATCGAGCGCCAGCGTCTCTTCATGCGCGCGATCAAGGAGCGGCTGTCGAGCTCGTTCAAGCTCACGGCGATCCCGAAGCTGACCGGCGTCGTACGGAAGAACGTGAAGATCGGCGTGGGCGGCAACGAGGCGCTCGACCCCGACGTCGTCCGCGCCTGGGCCTTCTTCGCGCTGCAGCTGCCGCCGGGGCGCGTCATCCAGTCCAAGATCGGCGGCCTGACGGGCTCCGGCACGCAGGGCGATCCGCTCGTCACCGACCCGTCGAACATCCAAGCCTCGGTCGAGGAGTTCCAGACGCCGGACGTGGACGCGCCGGAGAAGGCGGCCGCTGCCGCGCTCGGCCAGAAGCCGCGCCTCAGGGGCTCGAAGGCGCCGCCACCCGGCCGCACCTCGCTCGTCGTGTTGAACGGCAACGGCATCACCGCCTCGGCGGCCAACGCGAGCTACCTCCTGCAGCAGCGCGGCTACAGGACACTGCCGCCGCCGGAGGGCGTGCTGGCGAACGCGCCGAGGCAGGTGTTCCGGACCCAGGTGTTCTTCGACCCGTCGCAGCGCCGAGCCCGCTCGGCGGCGCGGTCGGTCGCGAACCTGTTCGGCTCGGCCGACGTCAAGGGGGCTATGTCGCCCGTGATCGCGCCGTTCGCGAACGGCGCGATGGTCGTCGTCGTCGTGGGCCAGACGTTCCACAACACCCTCGCCCCGGCGCCGGTCGACCGGACGCCGAAGCGTCGGCCGCCGTACGTGACCCGGAACCCGAGCGCGACGCTGGGCCTGCTTCGCTCGGTGCGGCGCCGCGTCGACTTCCCGCTGATGGTGCCGAGCCTGATCGAGCGCAGCTCGGCGCCGGACTGGGAGAAGGCCCTCCGGGTCTACGCGGTGAAGAAGGGCGAGCGCGCCGTTCGTCTGACCTTCAAGACGGGAGCTCAGGAGTACTGGGGGATCGAGGAGACGACGTGGGAGGACGCGCCGGTGCTGAGCGGCAAGAACGTGACCCGCCGCCTCGGCAAGCGTGAGTACGACCTCTACTTCGACGGCGCCAGCCTCCATATGGTCGTCCTCCGCTCGGACGGCGCGACCTACTGGGTTGTGAACACGCTGCGCGACACGCTCTCGAACGAGACGATGCTCGCAATCGCGCGCGGGCTCAGGCCGCTCGGCGGCAAGCGATGAGCAAGGTCGGCATCTTCGGCGCGGGGTGGGTGGGCCTCGTGACCGGCGCCTGCTTCGCGGAGCTCGGCCACACCGTCGTCGTCCGAGACGTCCTCCAGGGGAAGGTCGACTCGTTGAGGAGCGGGAAGATCCCGATCCACGAGCCGGGCCTGTCCGAGCTTCTGGCGAAGCACCGTGATCGGATCACGTTCACGACCGACCCGAAGGAAGCTGCGCAGGACGCCGAGTTCCTCTACGTCTGCGTCGGCACGCCGTCGACGTACGCCGGCGACGCCGACCTCTCGGCCGTCTGGAGCGTGCTCGATGACCTGCCTGAGCTCCCCGGCCGGCCGGTGCTCGTGATGAAGAGCACGGTTCCAGTCGGCACCGGAGAGAAGGTGCGCGCCGCGCTCGACGCCCGGGGTCTCGACCACGTCGGCTACGTCTCCAACCCGGAGTTCCTGTCCGAGGGCTCCGCGGTCGCCGACTTCATGAACCCGGATCGGATCGTGATCGGATCGTTCGAGGAGGAGGACGGCGACCGCGTCGACGCACTGCACGACAAGCTCGACACGCCGGTCGTGCGTTCGGACGTCGCGTCAGCGGAGATGATCAAGCTCGCCGCGAACGCGGCGCTGATGACACGCATCAGCTTCATCAACGAGATTGCGAACGTCTGCGAGCTCGTCGGCGCGGACGTCCAGGAGGTCGCCCGCGGCGTCGGGCTCGACCATCGGCTCGGGCCGCACTTCCTGCGCGCGGGCATCGGCTACGGCGGCTCGTGCTTCCCGAAAGACGCCTCGGCGCTGAAGCAGCTCGCCTCCAACTCCGGCTACCACTTCCAGCTCCTCTCGGCGGTGATCGAGGTCAACGAGCTCCAGAAGCGCCGCGTGATCGCGAAGTTGCAGAAGCACCTGGGCAGGCTCCGCGACAAGCGCGTGGCGCTGCTCGGGCTCGCCTTCAAGCCGAACACGGACGACATGCGCGAGGCGCCCAGCATCGTGCTCGCCTCGCGGCTGCTGGCCGAGGGCGCCGAGGTCCGCGGGTGGGACCCGGTGGCCCGGCCGATCGAGCTCCTGAAGGGCGTCGCGATCTTCGAGACCGTCGAGGAGGCGGTCCGTGACGCCGACGCCGCGGTGATCGTCACGGAGTGGCCCGAGCTGCGCGACCTCGCCTCGCGTGAGATCCGGGATCTGATGCGCAACCCGCTGATCGTCGACGGACGGAACCTGCTCGATCCGGCCGAAGCCGAGCAGGCTGGGTTCGCGTACGAGGGCATCGGCCGCGCGAGCTCGGCGTTTTCGGGACTGCCCGAGACGACCGAGGCCGAGAACACCTCGGCCTAGCATGCCGACCGAGGCGATCATCCTGGCCGGCGGCAAGGCCGAGCGGCTCGGCGAGGCAGCCGAAGGGAGGCCGAAGGCGCTCGTCGAGATCGCCGGACGGCCGCTGGCGGCGTACCAGCTCGCGCTACTGCGGGCCGCGGGCGTCCGGCGGGCGATCGTCAGCTGCGCCTCAGGGCAGGAGGAGGTGTTCGAGCGCGAGCTCTCCGGCCTCGGGTTGGAGCTGGTCGCGGTCGGGGAGCCGGAGCCGCTCGGGCGGGGCGGAGGCCTGCGACTCGCCGCAGGCGCCCGGAAGGGACGGGGCGCGGTGTACGCCCTGAACGGCGACGAGCTCTTCGATCTCGACTTGACCCGCCTCTGGGACCACCACAGGTCGCTCGGCGGAGCGGCGACGATCACGGTCGCGCCGCTCAGGAGCCACCTCGGAGTCGTCGACGTTGACGACGAGGACGTCGTCCGCGGCTTCCGGGAGGCGCCGGAGCTTCCGTACTGGGTCAACACCGGCCTCTACGTCCTCGAGGAGGATGCGATCGAACGGCTTCCCAAACGCGGCGACCACGAGTCGAGCACGTTCCCCGAGCTGGCAGCCGAAGGCCGCCTGCGAGCCTTTCGCCACTCGGGCCTCTGGCTGACGGTGAACACCCCGAAAGACCTCAGGGCGGCGCGCGAGCACCTCGAGTCCAACCGAGAGCTGCTCCTTCAGAGGTAGGGAATGGGATGATCGGCACGTGCCGGAGCAGCGCTTGAGCTCCCCGAACCTCAGCGGCCTGGAGCCGTTCAGCTTCGAGCCGCGGCGGATCGAGAAGCCGTGGGGCCACGAGCTCGTCTGGGCGCTCTCCGACCAGTACGCGGGCAAGCTCTTGAGGGTCACGGCGGGCCAGCGGCTCTCGCTCCAGTTCCACCGGGAGAAGGACGAGTCGTGGTACGTCCTCGAGGGTCGTGCCGAGCTCGAGTTCGCGGCGCCGGGCGAGCGGGCGACGATGACGGAGGTGGTGACTCCCGGCGCGGCGTTCCGGATCAAGCCCGGGACGGTGCACCGCGTGCTCGCGCTCGAGGACACGACGATCCTCGAGGTCTCGACGCCCGAGATCGACGATGTCGTGCGGCTCGAGGACTCGTACGGACGCGAAGGAACATCGAAACCTTGACACGCTCATGCTAAGGTTCGGGCCATGGATGGGTTCACCGTCGGCGCGGCGGCTGAAGCAACGGGCTGGTCGGCGCGGATGCTCCGCTACCTGGAGCAGGCGCGCCTCGTCGTTCCGCGCCGGTCCGACTCCGGCTACCGGCTCTACGGCCTTCGCGAGCTGAACCAGCTGCGGTCGCTACGGCGGCTGCGGGACCGGTTCGCGATCGAGCTGACCGACGTCGTGTTCGCGGCGCGGTTGCGGCGCGAGCCCGAACTCCGCGCGGCGGTCGACAGCTGGCTCGCCGGCGCCGATCTCCGCTCCACCGACTGGGTCGACTGGGAGCAGCGGAAGCACGAGAGGCTGCTCGCGGCGTGACCACTACACTCCCGCGAGCCCCGAGACAGGAAGAGAGCTGATGGCCACAACGAAGCGCTACGACGTCAAAGATCTGGCCCTTGCAGCGGAGGGCGTCCGCCGCATCGCCTGGGCCGACCGGCAGATGCCGGTGCTCGCGGCGATCCGCGAGCGGTTCGAGGCCGAGCAGCCGCTCGCCGGCTACCGCATCTCCGCCTGCCTCCATGTCACGACCGAGACCGCGAACCTCGCGCGGACGTTGAAGGCCGGCGGTGCCGACGTCGTGCTCTGCGCGTCGAACCCCCTGTCGACGCAGGACGACGTCTCCGCGGCGCTCGTCGACGAGTTCGACATCTCGGTCTTCGCGATCAAGGGCGAGGACAACGACACCTACTACCAGCACATCGAGGCAGCGGTCGACCACAAGCCCCAGCTGACGATGGACGACGGTGCCGACGTGATCGGCGTCCTCCACTCGCACCGCCGTGAGCAGCTCGGCGACATCATCGCCGGCACCGAGGAAACGACCACCGGTGTGATCCGGCTGAAGGCGCTCGAGGCCGACGGCGCGCTCGGCTTCCCGATCATCGCGGTCAACGAGGCGAAGACGAAGCACCTCTTCGACAACCGTTACGGGACGGGCCAGTCCACGATCGACGGCATCATCCGCGCGACGAACATCCTCCTCGCGGGGAAACGCTTCGTCCTGGCCGGTTACGGCTGGGTGGGGAAGGGCGTCGCCATGCGCGCGAAGGGCATGGGCGCCCACGTGATCGTCACGGAGGTCGATCCGGTCCGCGCGCTCGAGGCCGCGATGGACGGGTTCGAGGTGATGTCGATGGCGGAGGCGGCCGAGGTCGGCGACATCTTCTGCACGGCCACCGGCGACAAGTCCGTGATCACCCGCGACCACATCGAGCGGATGAAGGACGGCGCAGTGCTGGCCAACACCGGACATTTCAACGTCGAGATCGAGATCCCGGCGTTACGCCAGCTCGCGACTGACGTGCGCGAGTCGAGGGCGTTCGTGGAGGAGTTTACCCTCGAGAACGGCAACCGCGTTTACCTGCTCGGCGACGGGCGGCTGATCAACCTCGCCGCCGCGGAGGGCCATCCCGCGCTCGTGATGGACATGTCCTTCGCAAACCAGGCGCTCTCGGCCGAGTACGCCGTCGACCACGCCGCCGAGCTCGAGCGGAAGGTCTATCCCGTCCCGGAGGAGATCGACAGCGAGATCGCGCGCCTCAAGCTGGAGACGATGGGCATCTCCATCGATCGGCTGACCGAGGAGCAGGCGAACTACCTCGCCTCGTGGGACGAGGGGACGTAGACCGCTGAAGGCGATCGTCCTCGCAGCGGGATACGCGACCCGGCTGCGGCCGCTCACCGACAACGTTGCGAAGCCACTGCTGCCGCTCGCCGGTCGGCCGATGCTCGAGTACCTCTACGAGAAGCTGGCCGCGGTCGACGACGTCGACGAGCTGCACGTCGTGACGAACTCGCGGTTCGCCGCGGATTTCAGGGCCTGGCGCGACGGGGCCGAGCGCCCTCTGCCGGTGACCGTCCACGACGACGGGACCTCCACGAACGAGGATCGCCTGGGGGCGCTCGGAGACATCCGCTTCGTCGTCGAGCGGGCCGGACTGCAGGGGGAGGATCAGCTGGTCGTGGCCGGCGACAACCTGTTCGAGTTCGACTTGGGAGACATGGTCTCGTTCTGGCGGTCGAAGGCCGACGGGAGCGCGATCGGCGTCCACGACGTCGGCGACCCAGAGCTCGCAAAGCAGTACGGCATCGCCGCGCTCGACGACGACGACCGCGTGATGTTCCTGGTCGAGAAGCCCGCGGATCCGCCGAGCACGCTCGCCTCGATCGCGGTCTACCTCTACCGCAGTGAGCATGCGGCCTTGCTGGACGAGTACCTGGCCGGAGGCAACTCGCCCGACCAGCCCGGCCGGTTCGTCGTCTGGCTCTACCCGCGCGTGCCGGTCTACGGCTATCGGTTCGCCGGGGAGTGGCTCGACATCGGCGACCAGGAGCAGCTGCTCGACGCCGACAACCGCATGCGGTCTCGTGCGGGGCTCCCGCCGCGAAACGAGTACGCGCCCAACTAGGCGCACTTCCGGCACAGACACGCGCGTTTCTCCCGCGTACGGTCGCGGGATGTGCTCCTCGACCTGCTGCTTCCCCGGCGTTGCGCCGTCTGCAGCCGGCTCGGCGCGCTCCTCTGCGCCGAGTGTCTGGCGGCGCTGCCGCGCCTCCTTGGCCCCGCGTGTGCGCGCTGCGGCGCGCCCACCGCCTGGCCCGTCGCGCGCTGCCGCGAGTGTTCGGGCCGGCGGATCGCGTTCGCCTCCGCGCGCGCCGCTGTCGCCTATCACGGCGCCGGCAAGGACCTCGTGACCGCCTGGAAGCAACGAGGGCTTCGTGGGCTCGCCGTCGTGGCGGCAGACGTGATCGCGAATACGGTGGAGCAGCCTGACGTCGACGTGCTCGCCTTCGTGCCTCCCGACGGCGACCGGAGCGTCAAGCGCGGACACCATCCGGCCGAGCGGCTCGCCCTCGAGCTCGGCCGCCGCTGGGACCTGCCGGTCGCGGGCATGCTCGGCCGCGCCCGAACGGTGCGCCCTCAGCGCGGGCTCAAGCTCGCCGAACGTCGCAGGAACGTCGCCGGTGCGTTCGTGGCGACCGCCCGGGTTCCGCGCCGGCTCGCACTCGTGGACGATGTCTATACGACCGGCTCCACGGCCTCCGCCTCGGCGTCCGCGTTGCGACGAGCCGGCGCAAGGCGGGTGGAGGTGGTGACTTTCGCCCGGACGGTTCGAGCATAGAATCGAAGGCGAACTTGCCGCTGTCGATTCCGGGGAGGTCCGTGATGCAACTCCAGGTCAAGGGCAAGAACGTCGAGGTCACGGACTCGATCAGGCAATACGCGGAGGAGAAGCTCGGCCGGCTCGAACGGCAGCTCGCGGATCCGACGCGCGTCGAGCTCGAGCTCGCGGTCGAGAAGAATCCATCGATCTCTGCGAACCACGTCGCCGAGGCGACGATCTGGACGAAGGGCCCGGTGCTGCGCGCCCGCGAGGCGAACGTCGACATGAAGGCCTCGATCGACCAGCTCGTCGACAAGCTCGAACGCCAGGTCAAGCGCTACAAGGAGAAGCGGCGCCGCCGCCGCGGGGGCACGATCGCGGTCGAGGTGGTCCTCCCCGACGACGCGCTCCCGGTCGATGGCGAGCCGCAGATCCTCAAGACGAAACGCTTCCCCGTGAAGCCCATGAGCCCGGAGGAAGCCGTGCTCCAGCTCGAGCTGGTCGGGCACGACTTCTTCGTGTTTCGAAACGGCGAGTCACTCGACGTCAACGTCGTCTACCGGCGGCGGGACGGCTCCTACGGGCTGATCGAGCCTGAGCCGGCGTAAGGGGGCTCCCCTGCCATTCTGGCGGCGAGACGACGACGAGCCGGCGCACGAGCGCCTTGCGCGCGAGGCCGGGATCGATCTCGACGCCACCGAACCGTTCGAACAGAACCCGTTTCTGGAAGCTTTCCCCGAGGCCGGGATTCACGGCCTGCCGCGGCAGCGGCGCTGGGACGCTGTCGCGGGGGCCGAGGCGCCCGACCTCCCAGGCGACCAGGTCGAGTTCGTGACGCTCCCCGACGGGACGGTTCTCGTCGACGCGGAGCTCCCGGAAGGCGCGCTCACACCGATCGCCGACGCGATCGAGGGCGAGCTCAACCCGCCTTACCGCGCACACGCCGTTCGGCGCGAGGACGGCGTCTGGGCTGTCGGCGCAAAGACGATCGAGGTCGTGGAGGTGCACGAGGAGATCGACGGCGACACCGTCAGCCTCGTGGTCCAGGGCGACGAGCGCACGCTCCTGATCGACGAGCGGCCCGGGTGGAGCGAGGTCGGGACGCTCGAAACCTATGCGCGTGAGCGGCACACGGACTTCGTACTGCAGGCCGAACGGCTCGACGGGAACCTGTGGTCGGTCCAGGTAAACGCTTTGTGAGCCGCTCACGGTCTCGGCGAAAGGCTCCGATACCCTAGTCCTGTGTCGACGCAGCTAGGCAGCTTCGAGAAGTTTCTCCGTGTCGGTGAGGGCCGGCGGCTCAAGCGCCTGAAGAACCAGGCGGAGTACATCGGGACGCTCGAGCCCGAGTTCGAGGCCCTTTCGGACGAGGAGCTCGCCGGCAAGACAGCCGAGTTCCGCCAGCGGATTGAGAACGGCGAGACACTGGAGGACCTGCTCTTCGAGGCCTACGCCGCAGTCCGTGAGGCGTTCAAGCGGGCAATGGGCGTCCGGCTCTTCGACGTCCAGCTGATGGGCGGCATCGCTCTCCACGAGGGCGACATCGCCGAGATGCGCACCGGTGAAGGAAAGACCTTCGTCGCCGTGCAGCCGCTCTACCTGAACGCGCTCTCAGGCGAGAACGTCCATCTCGTCACGGTCAACGACTACCTCGCCAAGCGCGACCCCGAGTGGACGAAGCCCGTCTGGGACGCCCTCGGGATGAAGGTCGGCTACGTCCAGAACATGATGCCGTTTGCCGAGCGCACAGCCGCCTACGCGGCGGACGTCACCTACGGCACGAACTCCGAGTTCGGTTTCGACTACCTGCGTGACAACATGGCCGTCGGCCTCGACGGGGTCGTCCAGCGCGGATACACGTACGCGATCGTGGACGAGGTCGACTCGATCCTGATCGACGAAGCGCGGACGCCGCTAATCATCTCCGGCGAGCCCGAGGTCGCGGCGCAGACCTACTACGACTTCGCGCGCGTCGTGAAGACGCTCGACGGCATCCAGAGCAAAGGTGCGTCGAAGGGTGTCGACGAGACGGAGCTGTCCGGCGCCGATTACACGTTCGACGAGAAGCACAAGACCGTCTCCCCCGGGCAAATGGCGATCGACAAGGTCGAGGCGATGCTCGGGATCGACAACCTCTACGACCCGCGGAACGTCCAGCTCGTCAACCATCTGACGCAGGCGCTCAAGGCGCAGGCGCTGTACCAGCGCGACGTCGACTACGTGATCCAGGACGGCGAGGTCAAGATCGTCGACGAGTTCACCGGGCGGATCATGGAGGGTCGCCGCTGGTCGGAGGGACTTCACCAGGCGATCGAGGCCAAGGAGGGCGTGCGGATCCAGGAGGAGAACGTCACGCTCGCGACGATCACGCTCCAGAACTACTTCCGCCTCTACGACAAGCTTGCCGGCATGACGGGCACCGCGAAGACCGAGGAGAAGGAGTTCGTCGAGATCTACGGCCTCAACGTGGTCGAGATCCCGACCAACGTTCCGATCGCGCGTGACGACCAAAACGACCTGATCTTCAAGACGAAGGAAGCGAAGTTCGACGCCGTGATCGAGGACATCGTCGAACGCCACGAGGCGGGCCAGCCCGTTCTCGTTGGCACGATCGACGTCGAGACCTCCGAGTTCCTGTCGCAGCTGCTGCAGCGGCGCGGGATCCCGCACAGCGTCCTGAACGCGAAGCAGCACGAGCGCGAGGCGGAGATCATCAAGGACGCGGGCCAGGTCGGCTCGGTCACGATCTCGACGAACATGGCCGGTCGAGGCGTCGACATCAAGCTCGACGAGGGTGTGCGCGAGCTCGGCGGCCTCTACGTCCTCGGCACCGAGCGCCACGAGGCACGCCGGATCGACAACCAGCTCCGCGGCCGCTCCGGCCGCCAGGGCGACCCCGGCGAGTCGCGCTACTACCTGTCGGGCCAGGACCAGGTCGTCCGCCTGTTCGCCGGGGACCGGATCTACAACATCATGGAGCGCTTCAAGCTCCCGGACGACCAGCCCATGGAGGCCTCGATCCTCTCGAAGCAGATCGAGAACGCCCAGAAGAAGGTCGAGGAGCAGAACTTCGTGATGCGGAAGAACGTCCTCAAGTACGACGACGTGCTCAACACGCAGCGCGAGGTGATCTACGGCCAGCGCCGCCGCGTGCTCGAGGGTGACGATCTCTCCGGCGACGTCCAGCAGTGGATCGACGAGGTCGTTCAGGCGATCGTGCTCGAGTACACGAGCGAGGAGTTCACCGAGGAGTGGGACCTCGATGCACTCGTCGAGGCCGTGAACACCACCTTCGGGACCGACGTCACCGTCGAGGAGCTCCGGGAGGACCTGCCGGAGCTGTCGCGCGAGGCGCTCGTCGACGACTTCCGCGAGACGGCGCAGGAGGAGTACCGCGACCGGACGGAGTCATGGGGCGACGAGATCGCGCGGCAGGTCGAGCGGTACGTGATCCTGCAGGTGGTCGACCAGCGCTGGCGGGAGCACCTCGAGTCGATGGACTACCTCCGCGAGGGCGTCCACCTGCGCGCGATGGCGCAGAAGGACCCGCTCGTCGAGTACCGCGCCGAGGGGCACCTGATGTTCGAGCAGCTGAGTCGCGAGATCCGCGAGGAGGTCGTGTCGCTGCTCTTCCACGCCGAGGTGACGCCGAGCGACGTGGAGGACCTCACCGACGAGATGGGCGTCGACGGCAACGGCGCCTACGCGTACGAGCACGAGTCGGTCGCCGGGTCGGAGGCGATCGCGGCCGCAGGGGCGACGGCACTGGCCGGCGCGCAGGCCGGAGTCGTCGGCGGCGGCGCTACGACCGTCGCGACGCAGCAGCCGAAGATCGCCTCCGAGTGGGACAAGGTCGGCCGGAACGACCCGTGCCCGTGCGGCTCGGGCAAGAAGTACAAGAAGTGCCACGGCGCCTGACGCGCCGTCCGCCTCGCCAACCCTCGTTTGCACACGCGCGGGCGCGCGCCCGCCGGGATGGCTGGCACGGCAAGATCCCTCGATGCGCGTCGTGCTGATCACCTGGGCGAATGACGTCGAGGACAAGGTCACGAGCATCCGCGGGCTCGCCGACGAGGTCGAGACTGCAGCGCCCAAGGGGCCGCCGGAGCTGAAGGCGCTCGGCGCCGACCCGCCGGACGCAGTCGTGATCGACCTCGACAGTCGACCGAGCGAGGGGCTCGTGATCGGGATCTACCTGCGCCGCCAGCCCGCGACGCGCCACGTCCCGCAGGTCTTCGCCGGCGGCAAGCCGGACGAGGTCGACCGGGTCCGCGCGATCCTCTCCGACGCCCGCTACACGGATTGGGACGCCGTCGCGACCCAGCTCCGGACGGCGATCGAGCGGCCGCCGGACGACCCGATCGTCCCCGACACGATGGCGCCCTACGCCGGTGTGCCGCTCGAGCAGAAGCTCGGCGTAACCGGCAGCGCGAGGGTCCGCCTGATCTCAGCGCCGAAGGGGTTCGCGCAGCAGATCGGCGTGCCGCGCCAGACGGACGGGCCGGCCGAGCTCGTGATCCTTTTCGTCCGCTCGCCCGAGGACCTGGAGCGCGAGCTCGAGCCGGCGCTCGACTCGGTGGCAGAGAGCGGCAGCATCTGGATCGCCTGGCCGAAGGGCGGCAAGACCGAGCGGGGCGACCTCACACAGCCCGTCGTCCAGCAGCGGGGGCTGGACGAGGGATGGGTCGACTACAAGGTCGCGTCGTTCGACGAGACCTGGTCGGGGCTCCGCTTCAAGGCGAGGAGCGAGTGATGCGGCTCGCCCTCTCCGCCATCGTTCTCGCCGCGGTCGCCGCCGCCACGGCGGTGGCCCAGCCGATCCCCAAGAGCTCGCGGGTCGGGTGCGACCTGTCGATCGGCGCCCGCGACGAGCCGAGCCCGGATGCGCGCATCGTGGCCGACCGCATCGCCCTGCCTCGAGCCCGCTACCCGCACATGCTGGCAAGAACGCGCAGCCCCGTCTTTCGCTTCTCCGCGAAGTGGGGAGCTGAGCTTCGCGGTGGCACGGGCCAGCGGGTCACCGTCAGCGTTGCGAGACCTTGGCGGCGCCACGCAAAGATCGGCTGGGGGAACGGCACCGCCACGAGCGTCACGTTCCTCCCGTGCACCTCCCGCTCGCCCTGGATCGCCTACGCCGGCGGTTTCGAGCTCCGGAAGCGAGGCTGCGTCCCGTTCGACGTCCGCGTTGCCGGGCGGACCCGCCGGATCCGCATCGGCTTCGGACGAAGCTGCTAGCTTCGTCGCGCCATGGCCGAGGCCACACAGACCGTCGAGGAGCGCCTGAGGGAAATCGGGGCCCAGCTCGCCTGGGTCCGTGATTACCTTTGACCCGGACGTCCTGAGGGCCCGCGCCGACGAGCTGGAGTCGGCAATGGGCGAGCCTGGCTTCTGGGACGACCAGGCACGGGCCGCCGAGATCTCAGCCGAGCACTCGCGGGCGACACGCAAGCTCGAGCGCTACAGCACGCTGACGCGCGATTACGAGGAGGCGCAGGAGCTCCTCGCGCTCGACGGCGACCTGGCCGACGAACTCGATGAGCACCTCCGGCCGCTCGAGGACGAGCTGGGGCGCCTGCGCGAGGACGCCCTGTTTTCCGGCGAGTACGACGCCGGTGACGCGCTCGTGACGATCCACGCCGGGGAGGGCGGGACGGACGCGCAGGACTGGGCGGAGATGCTCGTCCGCATGTACCTCCGGTGGGCCGAGCGTCGCGGCTTCCGCGCCGAGCTCGTCGAGGCGAGCCCGGGAGAGGAGGCGGGCCTGAAGTCCGCTGCGCTGACGATCGCCGGCGAGAACGCCTACGGCACGCTGAAGGCGGAGCGAGGCGTCCACCGGCTCGTCCGCCTGTCGGCCTTCGACTCGGCGCACCGGCGGCAGACGTCCTTTGCCCAGGTGATCGTCGCGCCCCTCGTCGGCGAGGAGGCTGAGGTTGAGATCGCGGACGAGGACATCCGCGTCGACACGTACCGCGCGAGCGGCGCCGGCGGGCAGCACGTGAACAAGACGGACTCCGCGGTCCGGATCACGCACCTCCCGACGGGCATCGTCGTCCAGTGCCAGAACGAGCGCTCGCAGTCGTCGAACAAGCAGACGGCGCTGCGGATGCTGCGCTCCCGGCTGGCCGAGGTGGCCGTGGAGCAGCGCGAGGCCGAGCTGGCGCGCGAGCGGGGCGAGGCGCAGAACACGGGCTTCGGCAGCCAGATCCGCAGCTACGTGCTCCACCCGTACCAGATGGTGAAGGATCACCGGACCGAGTTCGAGACAGGAAACACGGAGGCCGTCCTGGACGGGGACCTCGACGGCTTCATCCAGGCCTACCTGCTGGCGAAAGCCGCTGGAACTGTGGCCTAAGCGGGGATCTAGCAGGTCTTTTCGCTACACTCGACCGTCGTTCAGCACCAGGAAGCGCGCCGCGATAGCGCCTGTGCGATGACCGCAGTGCAAGAGCCCACACTCGTCACTGACCCGCCCGGGAACCTGCTCGAGGAAGACCACTCGCCGAGCGCGGCCGAGGCTGCCGCCGCACGGGCGATGATCGTCTTCGAGAACGTCCGCAAGATCTACGACCCGAACGTCGTCGCGCTCGAGGACGCCTCGTTTGTGATCGAGAAGGGCGAGTTCGTCTTCCTCGTCGGCCCCTCGGGCTCGGGGAAGTCGACGATGGTGCGACTGCTGCTGAAGGAGCTCGAGCCGACGACAGGGCGGATCATCGTCGGCGGCCGTGACCTCGGCCGGCTGCGCCGCTCGAAGGTGCCGATGCTGCGCCGGAACATCGGTTGTGTCTTCCAGGACTTCAAGCTGCTGCCGAACCGGACGACGTCCGAGAACGTCGCCTATGCGCTCAAGGTGCAGGGCGAGAGCCGCAACGCGATCAGGCGCAAGGTGCCCGAGGTGCTGAACATGGTCGGGCTCAGCCACAAGACGAACTCGTATCCGGATGAGCTCTCCGGCGGTGAGCAGCAGCGCGTCTCGATCGCGCGCGCGTTCGTCAACCACCCGCCGCTCCTCGTCTGCGACGAGCCGACCGGGAACCTCGACCCTGACACCTCGGTCGGAATCATGCAGCTCCTCTACCGGATCAACCGCTCCGGCACGACGGTCGTGATGGCGACGCACGACCGGGAGATGGTCGACAAGATGCGCCGCCGCGTGATCGCGCTGGAGGACGGGCGGATCGCGCGCGACGAGCGTCGTGGGGGCTACACCTCCGAATGAGGTTCAAGATGATGCTCTCGGAGGCGGTGCGCTCGATCGGCGCGAACGTCTCCACAACCGTCGCCGCGACGATGACCGTGCTGATCGGGATGTTCCTGCTCGGCCTCTTCATCGCCTTTGCGACCTATGCGCGTTCCTGGAGCGACCACGTAAAGGACGAGCTCGTGGTGAAGGTGTTCTTCGACCGCGACGCGACGCCGAAGCAGGTCGATGCGGTCCGTTTCAAGCTCGACTCGAACTCGCAGGTCAAAGTCTTCCACTTCATCTCCGCGGAAGAGGCGCTGAAAGTCATGAAGGATCAGCGCCCGGACCTCTTCGGGACGCCGCTGCCGTACAACCCGCTCGGCCCGTCGTACACGGTCGAGCCGGTGAAGGCGGAGTACACCGAGTCGATCGCGAACACCTTGAAGGAGGGCGGCTACCCGGCCGGCGTCCACAACGTCACCTTCGGCGAGGAGAAGGCGAAACGCATCCTCAAGGTGGCGAACGTGATCAACTCGATCTTCTTGTTAGCGGGTCTGATCCTGCTCGCCGCCTCCACGATCCTGATCGCGAACACGATCCGGCTCTCGATCTTCTCGCGACGCCGAGAGATCGAGGTGATGAAGCTGGTAGGCGCCACCAACTGGTTCGTCCGCGGACCGTTCATGCTCGAGGGCCTGATCTGCGGGCTCGGGGGCTCGATCCTCGCGATCTTCCTGCTCTTCCTGAGCAAGGAGGTCGCGCTGCCGTCGATCATCCCGCGCCTCGACAGCGGGCCGGGCGTCCAGGCGCTCTCGTTCTGGGCGATCGCGCTGATCCTGATGATGGTCGGGCTGCTGCTCGGCGCAGCCGGCTCCGGCCTCACGCTGCGGCGTTTCCTGAGGGTGTAGCTGGCCGACCGGGTCGTCGTCGAGGTCGGCCGCCGTGGTCGCCTCGTGGTGGGCGAGCCGTTCTTCACTCCCGGCGTCCCGCTCGTCCTCGACAAGCGTGGGATCCGGGAGGTGCGCCCCGGCCAGCTCGCGGTCGTCGCGCCGCGGCGCGGCCGCGCCCGCATCGAGAAGCCGCTCGGGCGCGCCGATTCGGTCCAGGCCGTGCTCGAGGCGCTGCTCGAGCAGGAGGGGCTGGTCGAGGAATACGAGCCGTACGATCCCCCGCCGCCGACGCTCGAGGGCCGGGTCGACCTCCGCGAGCGTCTCTCGTTCACGATCGACCCGGAAACCGCGAAAGACTTCGACGACGCGATCTCCATCGAGGAGGAGCGGGACGGGCTGCGCGCCTGGGTGCACATCGCCGACGTGTCGCACTTCGTGCCCGCCGGGGCGACGCTGGACCAGGGCGCCGCGCGGCGTGCGTTCTCTGCCTACGTCCCGGGCCGCGTCGCGCCGATGCTGCCGCCGCGGCTCGCCGACGACCTCTGCAGCCTCCGGCCGGACGAGGACCGGCTCTGCGTCACGGTCGAGATCCCGTTCGACCGCAATCTCGACGCCGGCGAACCGTCCTTCTATCGCTCGGTGATCCGCAGCCGCGCGCGTCTGACGTACGACCAGGCCGAGCGGATCCTGCAAGGGAGGGAGGAGGCCGACGAGGACGTGAAGGCCGGGCTCCGTCGGGCGGAGCGCCTGGCCGAGGAGCTGCGACGACGCCGGTTCGCCCGCGGAGCGCTCCGGATCACCACCCGCGAGATCGCCTTTGCGTTCGACGACGAGGGAGGCATCGACCGCGCCTGGCTCGAGTCTGAGCCGCATGCCCACCTGCTGGTCGAGGAGCTGATGATCGCCGCCAACGAGGCCGTGGGCGGGCTCCTCGCGGGCCGTCGCAGGGAGTCTCTCTACCGCGTCCACGAGCGGCCGGACCCCCAGGCGATCGGCCACCTGCTGGCGAAGCTCGCCGACCTCGAGGTGCCGACCCCGCCCGCCGCGGACATGGACAAGCTCACGCCTGGCCAGGCCGCAGAGCTCGCCGGCGCGATCAGCGAGCGGGTCAGCGAATACGTCGAGCAGGCGAAGCGCGGAGTGGAGGCGTTTCCGGCGCTCGTGCTCCGTGCGCTGAAGCAGGCGCGCTACGACCCGAAGAACCTCGGCCACTCGGGGCTGGCGAGCCCCGCCTACTGCCACTTCACCTCGCCGATCCGCCGCTACCCCGACCTCGTCGTCCACCGCACGCTCCTACGCGAGCTCGGCGCGAGCGACGAACCGGTGCCCGAGGATCTGGACGACCTGGCGATGCACACGTCGGAGAAGGAGCGGTTGATCGCGTCCGTCGAGCACCGGGCCGACGACATCTGCCTTGCCTGGCTCCTCGACGAGGTGCTCTACCACGAGGGCTGGGAGACCCGGTTCGACGGCGAGATCAACGGGCTGATCGACTCGGGGATCTTCGTCCGCTTCGGCGAGGTGTTCGAGGGCTACCTCCCCGTGCGCAAGCTCCCGGGCTACTTCGAGCTGAACGGGCTCGGCACCGCGCTCGTTGCGCGACGCGGAGGACGCCGCTACCGGTTGGGAGACCCGATTGAGGTCAAGGTCACGGAGATCGACCGGCCGGCCGGCAAGATCGAGCTTGCGCTGCCGTGAGGGCCGTCCTCCTCGCAGTGGTCGTCGCGGTCCTTGCTGGGTCGGCATCGGCGCACGACCGGCGGCTCGTTCCCGATGGTTCACGGCTCGTGGAGCAGTGGACGGTGTCGGCGGGCGGCGGTGTGCGGGAGCAACTCGTCGTTCACTGGAGTCGCTCCCGGCTCTACCACGGTGTGTGGATCTGGGAGCGGCGCCCGAGCGGCTGGGTCCGGATCGGCGCCCTGCCGGTGGTGCGGTACACCGAGGCGATCCTGTTCGCGCTGGGCGACCTCACCGGCGATGGGCACCCGGAAGTCGTGCTGCAGGAAGGGCAAGGCAGCGGTTTCTGCGGTTCGAAGCTCGTGGTGATGACCAGACCGGTGCGAACGTTGTTCCGGCGCGGCGGCTGCGACTTCTCCCTCCGGATCGCCGGCGGAGCGCTCTTCCTCAGCGCCGGGCGGTACACGCTCCACGACGCTCACTGCTGTCCGACGTTCACCCGCCGAACCCGTTTCGTTTGGACCGGGCGTCGGATGAAGCCGGTCGGCAGCGACCTCTATTGGAATTGCATCGAGCGATCGTGCCTCGGCTGGCGCACCGGCCCGCTGCGTTTCGGGCCGACTGAGGTCGCCTACTGGAATCGCCGGCGCGGCGTCGCGACCAGCGGGAGCAGACCGTGGCTGCTCGGCCGCACCCTCGACGGCGGGAGGCGGTGGTTCATCGCCGATGCCTCTCCGTGCGCACTCGGCCCGCTCCGGCTTGGGAAACCGGGCGACGCGACGGCTCGGCTGATCCGCTGCCGCACAGGCGCCGGCACGTTCACCCGCATCCGCACGGTCGATTACGGGCGGAATTGGTCTGCCCATCGGTCCTAGAGCGTTGGCCGCCAGCCGCTGGCGCGCTTGAACGCGTCGTTCGAGACGCTCTCGCCGTCGCGGCAGACGTTGTAGAGGCCACTCGGCACCTCGAGGGCGAGCGCCAGCGCCTCGCCGGCGTCGTCGACGTGAAGAGTCGCGCCGTAGCGCGAATCGGGCCGCTCGTACCCGGTGCCGGGGCCGTCGAGCAGTCCGAAGCGAAGAACGACGCCCGTCAGGCCCGCTGCCGCGAACCGCTGCGCTTCCCGCTCGCCGTCCAGTGCGGAGCGGGTGATCGGCCGGTCCGGCGACACGAACGTGATCGAGGGAAACACGTAGATCTCGGTTCCGGCGTCGAGCGCGCAACCGACGAGGATGCGCGAAGCGTCGGTCCGCAAACGGTCGTTCTCGCGCCAGTCCCCGATCCGGGTGGCGAGGTGGAAGACCGCCTCAGCGCCGTCGACGGCGCCGGCCACCGCCTTGGGGTCGAACAGGTCGAGTTCGGTCCACTCCGGCGAAATGACGTCGTGTCCACCCGCCCGCAGCCTCGGCAACGCCGCCCGTCCAAGCACACCGCTGCCACCTGTCGCGAAGACTCGCATCCATTGCGCATACTGCCGGTGTGAAGTTCGAAGGCATCCACCACATCACGTGCATCACGGGCGACGCCCCCGGCAACGTCGAGTTCTACGTCGGCGTGCTCGGGCTGCGGCTCGTCAAGAAGTCCGTCAACCAGGACGACCCGACGGTCTACCACCTCTTCTACGCTGACGAGAAGGGCAGCGCCGGCTCGGACATCACCTTCTTCGAGTATCCGGGCGCCCGCCGCGGGCGCGCCGGCGCCGGGATGATCCACACGATCACGTGGCGACTCGACTCGCCCGAGGCGCTCGACTTCTGGGAGCAGCGGCTCGGCGACCGAGGCATCGAGGCCGAGCGCAACGGCGACAGCCTCCGCTTCGAGGACCCGGAGGGCCTTGGGCTCGAGCTCAAGGTCGTTGAGACGGACGACGAGCCGCTCACGGCGGAGCACCCCGAGATCCCGGCCGAGTTCGCGCTCCAGGGCTTCGAGAGCGTCCGCGCCTACTCGGACGACCCGGCGCGGAGCCGCGGGTTGCTCGAGGAGACCCTCGGTTTCGAGGCGCAGGGTGAGAACGAGTGGGAGGTTCGCGGCGAGAAGCGCGGCGGCTTCTACGCGTACGACGAGGCGCCCGGGGAGCCGGGCATCGGCGGCGCAGGCACGGTCCACCACGTCGCGTGGTCGAGCCCGATGGAGGAGCACCAGGCCTGGCGCGAGCGCGTCGCCGAAGCGGGTATGCGGCCCACGCCGATCATCGACAGGTTCTACTTCCGCTCGATCTACTTCCGCGAGCCGAGCGGCGTCCTCTTTGAGATCGCCACCCTCGGCCCGGGCTTCACCGCCGACGAGCCGCTCGAGACGCTCGGCGAGCGCCTCGCGCTGCCGCCGAACTACGAGCCGCTTCGTGACCGGCTCGAGCAGGAGCTCACGCCGCTGCCCGATCCGCGGGCCGCGTGGACTACCGGGTAAGGCCGCCCGCCGGCGATCCGGCCGGCGCCCTCGTCCTCTTCCACGGCCGCGGCGCGGACGAGCACGACCTCTACCCACTGCTCGACTTCCTCGACCCGGAGCGGCGGCTCCTCGGCGTCACTCCGCGCGGGCCGCTCGCGCTGCCGCCGGGCGGCGCGCACTGGTACGCGTTCATGGAGGTCGGCTACCCGGAGCCGGAGACCTTCTGGGAGACCGTCCGAGAGGTCGGTGCGTGGCTCGACGGGTTCCTGCTCGAGCACGAGCTTTCCTACGACCGCACGATCCTCGGCGGGTTCTCGCAAGGCGCCGTGATGACGCACGCCCTCAGCCTCGGAGCCGGGCGGCCGAGGCCGGCGGCCTCGATCGCGCTGTCGGGGTTCATCCCCAGCGTCTTCGGCTTCGAGGTCGATCTCGAGGAGATCCCGCCGTTCGCGATCGGCCACGGCACCTACGACCCGATCATCTCCGTCGAGTTCTCGCGCCAGGCGCGGGCCCTGCTGGAGGAGCACGACGCGTCGGTGCTCTACGGCGAGTACCCGCTGCCGCACGCGATCGACCCGAGCTTCCTCGCCGAGATCCGGGCCTGGCTGGCGCGTGTGGCTGCAGTCACGTAAGTAGCCTGCGTGCGTGGCACTCGGAGAGAAGACCATCGCCGAGAACCGGCGCGCGAGGCACGAGTACCACCTGAGCGACCGGGTGGAGGCAGGCCTGGTCCTGACCGGCTCCGAGGTGAAGTCGCTGCGCACGGGCGGCGCGCAGCTCCGGCGTTCCTACGCCGACCTCCGCGACGGCGAGCTCTGGCTCATCGGCGCACACATCGCGCCGTACGAGCAGGCCGGCATCCAGAACCACGACCCCGATCGAGACCGGAAGCTCCTGCTGCACCGCAGGGAGATCGACTCCCTCACCGGCAAGGTGCAGGAGCGTGGCTTCACGCTGATCCCGACGCGGCTGTACTTCAAGGACGGGCGGGCGAAGGTCGAGATCGCGCTGGCGCGCGGCAAGGACGTGCGCGACAAGCGCCGCGACATCGCCAGCCGCGACGCCGACCGCCAGATCGAACGGGCGCTGAAGCAGCGCTCGAGATAGACCGAAAGGACGGGGGAATCTCAGACAGGAGAGATCGTGGCCCGGTGGCGCGCAGGCCGCCCTGATCCTTCCTCCGACCCCGAGAGGCTCGTCCCCCGACGGGCCTCCCGGCTTCCAGGGCTACAATGTGCCTCGACATACGGGGGCGACCAGGTTTCGACGTGGTCGGTTCTCCGGCAGAGCTGCAAGCCGAGGTCCCCGGTCGGCCTCGTAAAACAACCGGGATCAAACGCAAGTGCGGATAACGATCCTGCACTCGCTCTCGCTGCCTAACCAGTAGCGAAGCGCGTCGCCCCGAGCTCGGCCCGTGGCTCGGCCAGCGGCGTCAACCAACGGGCTCGGCACCGACGGAATGTCATCGCCCGAGGTGCGACACCCAAAGGATGACTAGCCCGGCGGTTGGTCGGCTGCCTACCGGCCGGCGGGTGAAATCGAATGGCAGCCTACGCTTGTAGACGCTCTGACCGGTGCGTCCGCGGACGCGGGTTCGATTCCCGCCGCCTCCACCACCCCCCTCGAAGTCAGCTTCGGCTGCGCCGAAGCATGATGACTTCGAGGGGATTCACTGCAGCGGAGAGCCGGTGCGGCCGACGCCGGCAAAGCCGGCATCGGCGTCGAGTCGCCAGCGAAGGCGCGCGAAACAGCCACCTCGCGGGCCGGCCCGGCGACGCCTTCGCCAGGCCGGCCCGGTCCTACGGCTTCCGTCGGGGTGTGCTGTCTGCCGGAGCCTCAGTCGTCGGAGTCTCCGGAGCGGCGCTTGATGCTGATCGTGCCCTGGAAGCACGTCTGGTCAGGTGACTGCGTGCAACTGATCACCTTGTATTCGGCATGTGCGCGCGCGCCGGTCAGCGAGCCATCGACGACGCGGCCGTTGAGCACGGCCGTGCCCGCCTGGATGTCCTGAATGCCGTCGACATGGATGGTGAGCGAGCGGGACGGGTCAGGCGCAACCACGATGTAGACGGCCGTCAGCTGGATGAAGCGGCCGCTTGAGTCAGGCGTGGCCTTGAGGACAGCCCCTCCGAACTGGCCGACGATGTCTCCTCCAACCACGCCCACCATGTTCGGGAACCCCGGTGCGAACCACTTCGTGTACGTGAGCTCGAGGTCGGCGCGCTCGCCGTCGCCCCTGCGGTTCTCCGTCTGTGCGGATGCTGCCGTGATGCCTGCGGCGATCACGAGCACCGCGATCAGTCCCGCGAAGCGCCTGCTCGTTTCGAGTCTGCGCATCTCTGCTCCTTTCCTCTCATCGCTGTCTCTCGCGAACTCGCTCGAGCAGTGCCGATGCCGTCTCGAGCTTCCGGTCCGCCTGGGCGAGGTGCCATTCGACCGTTCGTGCGTCAAGTCCGACAGCCGCCGCGATCTCGCTCTTGCTGCGTCCCTGTGCGAGGAGGAACACAATGCGCTCCTCGATCGGGGAAAGCTCGGGAACCGGCACACACTCCTCTCGCTGCTGACGCGACGAGTGTGCTTCAGCCGGCTAACGCGGCGCTGACGCGGTGCTAACGCGCTGTTCGCGTGTCACAATCGTCACCTGGTGGACTTCCGGCTTCTCGGCAGGCTCGAGGTGGAAGCCGACGGCGTCGACCTAACCCCGGTACGACCGAAGCAACGTGCGCTGCTCGCTCTGTTGCTGCTGCGGGCGGGCGAGGTCGTCGCGATCGACGATCTGGTAGAGGGGTTGTGGGGGCTGCATCCGCCGGAGACTGCTCAGACGGCGCTTCACGGTCACGTCTCGGCGTTGCGCAAGAGGCTCGGAGCCGAGCGGATCGAGACTCGACCGCCGGGCTATCGACTGCTGCTGGCGGACGAGGACGAGCTGGACAGCCGGCGCTTCGAGCGAGTCGCCGCCGCCGCGCGAGCGGACGGTCCATCGGCTCGGTCGGAGAAGCTCGGGGAGGCACTCGCCCTCTTCCGCGGTGAGCCCCTGTGTGACTTTCGCTACGAGGAATTCGCGGGCGCGGAGGGGATGCGGCTCGAAGAGCTCCGATTCGCGGTGGTCGAAGAGCAGATAGAGGCAGACCTGGAGCTTGGCAGGCATGCGGAGGTCGTTCCCCGGCTCGAGCGCTTGGTCGCCGACCATCCGCTCCGCGAGCGGTTGCGCGCCCAGCTGATGCTCGCGCTGTACGGCGCAGGAAGACAGGCGGACGCTCTGCAGGCCTTCAAGGACGCACGCATGCTCCTCGTCGACGAGCTCGGGATCGAACCCAGTCCCGCGCTGCAGCACCTCGAGCGACAGATCCTGAATCACGACCCCGAGCTCGGAGTGCCGGATGGCTTCGCGCCGGCGAGGCGCCGAGCGAGGGCGCGGGTGAGCTTGCCGGCCCATGCGACGTCCCTCATCGGTCGCCAGCGCGAGATCAGCGAGGTGACCGACCTGCTCCGGCGGCCGGAGGTCCGGCTCGTCACGCTGACCGGAACCGGCGGGACGGGCAAGACTCGAGTAGCGATCCAGGTCGCCGCCGGACTCCTCGACGATTTCGCCTACGGCGTCGTGTTCATCAGCCTCGCTCCGCTACAGAACCAGAATCTCGTCCTGACCACCGCCGCACAGGCTCTTGGCGTCCGCGCGACCGGGAGCGAAACACTCGAGGTGGATCTTCGCCGGCATCTGCGGAGTCGGCAGCTCCTGCTCGTGTTCGACAACTTCGAGCACGTCGTCGAGGCCGCACCGTCGGTCGCAGGCATCGCGGTGAGCGCGCCCGACGTCAAGGTACTCGTGACGAGCCGCGCGCCGCTTCGCCTCTCCGCCGAGCGGGTCTATCCCGTCCTCCCGCTGGAGACGCCCGAGCGCGGCGACGACTTCGAACGCCTGTCGAAGTGCGAATCGGTAGCGCTGTTCGAGACGCGCGCGCAGTCCGTCCAGCCGGATTTCGCCGTCACGCGCGCAAACGCAGAAGCGGTCGCGGACATCTGCAGAGCGCTCGACGGGCTGCCGCTGGCGATCGAGCTCGCCGCCACGCGCGTCGGCGGGCTGCCGCCGGCCGCTCTGCAGCAGCGGCTCGATCGCCGGCTGAAGCTCCTCGTGGGCGGAGCACGTGATGCTCCCGAACGCCACCGCACGCTCCGCGCGACGATCGACTGGAGCTACGACCTCCTGGCGCCGGCGGAGCAGCGTCTGTTCGTTCGGCTCGCAGCGTTCTCCGGTGGGTGCACGATCGAGTCGGCGCAGCAGGTCTGCGGCGACGAGGGCGAGGTCGTCGACGCGCTTACGTCGTTGACCGACAAGGGCCTCGTCCGCCTGGAGGGCACCGACGAAGAGCCGCGCTTCTCGATGCTCGAGACGATCCGCGAGTACGCGCTCGGGCGCCTCGAGGACTCAGGCGAGGCCTTAGGGCAGCGCCGTCGTCACGCCGACTACTTCCTCGCGCTGGCCGAGGAGGGGGAGCCGAACCTCATCGGGACGGGAAGCCACGCCGCGTGGCTGGACCGGCTCGAACGCGACCACGCCAACCTTCGAGCCGCTTTGGATTGGTTCGAGGACTCGGTCGAGAGCGGCGAGGCACTTCGGCTGGCCGCAGCGCTCTGGCGGTTCTGGGATCTGAGAGGGCACCTGGTCGAAGGCCGCCGTCGTCTCGAAAGCGCGCTCCGCGCCGATCAGCGCCCGACGGCGGCCCGCGCCAAAGCTCTCTGCGGGGCCGCCGACATGGCCCTGACGAATGGAGACGTAGCGACGGGAGGGATCTGGGCCGAGGAGGCACTCGAGCTCCATCGGACGCTCGGAGACGCCTGGGGCATCGCCTTTTCGCTGCTCATGTTCGCCTACGCGGTCGGTCAGCGAGGCGACTGGGTGAGAGCGCAGCAGCTCTACGACGAGAGCGCACAGCGCTTCCGCGCGCTCGGCGACGAGCATTACGCCGGGCGCGCGACTCGATCTCTCGCCTGGGCGCACTACGAGGCCGGCGACCTCGAAGGGGCTCGCGCCGTCAACGAGGAAAACCTCCGGCACGCACGGGCGATCGACGACAAGCTGCTCGAGGGCGTGGCTCTCGTGTCGATCGCAGACTGCGCCGTCGAGGAGGATCGATTCGAGGAAGCCGCCAAGCTCATGAAGGAGGGCCTTCGGATTCTTCGAGATGCCGGCGATCTGCTCATGAGCGTCGCAGGCGTATGTCGCACCGCCCGCGTGCTTGCCCTCGCCGGGAGACCACGACCGGCCGCCCTCGTCCTCTCCAGCGCTGCAGTGCTGCTCGAGGAGATCGGTGCGAGGCCCCCTTGGCTCACAAGGATCACCGACCAGACGCTGAGCGCCATCCGCGCGCAGCTCGACGAAGCTGCTTTCGCGGACGCGTGGGAGCAGGGTCGGACGCTGACCGCCGACGAGGCTGTCGCGCTCGCCCTCGATTCGTTCGATTGATCTGTGCCGCCAGCCGCGTCAGCTCAGCCCGTTCGGAATCTTGCGCGGGTTCGATTCCCGCCTCCATCGCGGAAGCTGCCGCATGGCGGGTTAAGGGGGTTGCCGTATGACCGAGCATGCGGTGGTCGTTGCTGGCGCGGGGCCGACGGGGTTGATGCTGGCGGCGGAGTTGGCGTTGGCTGGGGTGGACGTTGCCATCGTCGAGCGACGTGACAGCCAGGAGCTGGCCGGCTCGAGGGCCGGCGGCCTGCACTCACGCACGATCGAGGTGCTCGATCAGCGCGGGATCGCTGACCGGTTCCTGGCGGAGGGGCAGGAGGCCCAGGTCGCAGCGTTCGCCGGGACGCCGTTGGACATCAGCGACTTTCCCACGCGACACCCATACGGGCTCGGGTTGTGGCAGAACCACATCGAGCGCCTGCTCGCCGAATGGGTCGACGAGTTGGGATGCCGATCCAGCGCGGACGTGACGTGACGGGGTTCGTACAGGACGACGCCGGGTCGACGTCGAGGTGGCTGACGGCCGGCCGCTGCGGGCGGAATACCTCGTCGGGTGCGACGGCGGGCCCAGCGTGGTTCGCACGGCGGCCGGCATCGAGTTCTCCGGATGGGATGCGACGAAGAGCTTCCTGATCGCCCAGGTCGAGTTGGCCGAGGAGCCGGAATGGGGTGTCCACCACGACGCCCTTGGCCGCCATGCATTCGGCAAGGTGGAGTACGCGGTCCGCGACGGCGAGGTGGTCTACTCGGACGCGGGACCGGTAGGCGTCTTGGTGACCGAAGCGCACGTCGGAGCCATCGGCGAGCCCACCCTGCGCGATCTCAGCGAGGCGCTCGTGGCCGTCTGGGGAACCGACTACGGGGTTCACAGCCCGACGTGGATCTCCAGGTTCACCGATGCGGCCCGTCAGGCGAAGGCCTATCGCGACCGGCGGGTGCTGCTCGCCGGCGACGCCGCGCACGTCCACAACCCGGTGGGCGGCCAGGGCCTCAACATCGGCGTGCAGGATGCGGTGAACCTCGGCTGGAAGCTCGCCCAGGTGGTCAAGCGGACGTCGCCGGACAGTCTCCTGGACACGTACCACGCCGAGCGCCACCCGGTCGCCGCCCGCGTGTTGCGCGACACGATCGCGCAGGTCTCGCTGTTCCGGCCCGACGAGCGGGTCAAGACCCTGGGCGACACGATTGTCGAGCTCCTCGCGCTGGACGAGCCGCGCAGGCGATTCGCCGCGAGGATGTCTGGCCTGGACATCCACTACGACCTCGGCGAGGGGCATCCCCTGCTCGGACGTCGCATGCCCGATCTCGACCTGGTCACGGCCGACGGCCCGCTGCCGGTCTTCACCCTCCTGCACGATGCTCGGCCGCTGCTCCTCAACCTCGGTGAGCCCGGCGACTTCGACATCACTCCATGGGCAGATCGGGTTCAGTTGATCGACGCCGAGTACGTTGGTACGTGGGAGCTTCCGGCGCTCGGTGCCGTTGCTGCTCCCGCTGCCGTGCTGATTCGGCCCGACGGATATGTCGCCTGGGTCGGCGACCGAAGCAATTCGGGGCTCCCTGAGGCTCTCACCACCTGGCTCGGACCGCCTACCGCGCGGATGGCTGGCCTTTCGGCCCGCGATTGAAAGCTTGCGGAGGTTCGATTTCCCCCTGTCTCCCATCATCGTTCGACGCCCACCTCCGCGGCAACGGACGCGACGCGTTAGCCGATCTGCTCCGCTGGCTCGATGATGATTCCCTCCGGGCCGCTGACGTAGCAGAGCCGGTAGCTGTCCTCGTAGCGCTCCACCACGGCAGCCGCGCAAGACGAACACCCGCGGACACAGTCGCGGACGTGCGGCCGGTGGTCTTCGACTCCGGTCGCCCGTTCTTCGCCGCCGGCGGCCTGGCAGAGCCGCTGCGGCTAGAGAACCCGACCAGGATCGTGCCGGGCGACCGGGTCACCCACTTGGTCTACGACGTGTGCACGGGATAGCGCAGATGCGTGACACCCACACCGGTGACGACTGTCGGATTCCCGAGGACGACCGGTGTGTTCGCGAGGTGATCGAACAGCCGCACTCCTGCGCCTAGCAACACGGCAGCCAGATCGATGTGGATCTCGTCGAGCAGCCCGGCGTCCAGGCACTGCTGGATCGTTTGGGCGCCGTGCACTCCCACGGACTTCGGGCCGGCAGCCGATTTCGCTCGAGCAACGGCGCTTTCGATGCCGTCGGTGACGAACTGGAC
>DATLQK010000041.1:0-7170 GCA_035535195.1 Gaiellaceae bacterium
GCCGGACGTGTGCCCCGTCTTGACGCCGAAGGTGCCGGGGAACTCGCCGAGCAGATCGTTCCAGGTATGGAGCGTCCTGCCGCCGGCGATCGTCGCGGATCGCTGACGGACGAGCCGACGGATCAGCGGCTTCTGCATCACCAGTGTCGCCAGCTTCGTGGTGTCGAAAGCGCTCGAGTAGTGGCCCGGGGCGTCGAGACCGTCGGGCCGAACGTAGTGGGTGTCGTTGAGCTTCATTTCCCGGGCCCACGTGTTCATCAGCTCCGGGAACGGCACGCCGACTTGCTTCTCGACCTGCTTCGCGAGCGCGACGGCGGCGTCGTTCGCACTCTGGACCAGTGCGCCGGCGAGGAGGTCCCGCATCGGCATGCGCTCGCCGGCCCGAAGGTTGATGGTCGACCCGTTGACCCCGGCTGCGGCCGGGTCCACGACCACGGTCCTGCTGGGCTTGATCAGCGACGTCGCTCCGAAAGCTGTCATGAGCTTCGTGATGCTCGCCATTGGCAGCCGGTCGTGCGCGTGGCTCGCGAGCAGCACCTCGCCGTCGGCGCCGTCCATCACGAGATAGGCGCGCGCGTCCACGTCCGGCGTCGCGGCGGCGGCCGGTGCGCAGACAACGAGGAGCGCGGCGAGGACGGGAAGAAGCCGGAGCTTCACCGGTGGAACAGGCTAGCTACTGACCCGCAGGGGCTCGCCCACGCGCAAGGCGCGCGGGTCGATGCCGGGGTTGAGCACGAGCAGGTGCTCGACGGTCGTCCCGAACCGCTCGGCGATCGTGCCGAGGGTGTCGCCGCTGCGGACGGAGTAAGCGCTCGCCCGCGCGCTCAGAGTCCTCGCCTCTCGCGGGGCCACTGGTGCGCGCGCCGGCGCCTGCCGCAGGCTCGGCGCGCCGATCCCGACCTCGTACGACGGGCGTGCGACCAGGATCGCGACGGTGGCGAGCATCAACAGGCCCGCCGGCATGGCGTAGCGAATGAGCCAGTACGGGATCGTCACCATCCGGACGCCGTCCACACCTCGGACTTCACCCGCGCCGCCTCGGCTCCTGCCGCGGCGCGCCAGTCCTCCTGGTCGCCCTGGCGGTAGGCGTACATCACCGAGCGCGACACGTTGACGAGCGCGCTCGCCGGCCCGCTGGTGAAGGCGCGGGCGACGTCCGCCGGCGTCGCGCCCTGAGCGCCGACGCCCGGCAGGAGGAGGATCGCCTGCGGAAGCAGCCGCCGCGCCTCGCCGACCGCCCGAGGATGCGTCGCGCCGATCACGGCGCCGACACTGGAGAGGCCGCGGTCGCCCACGAGGTCCGCGCCCCATTCGGCGACGAGCAGGGCGACGTGCTGCCAGACCGGGCGCCCGTTCGTCAGCGCGAGGTCCTGGACCTCCGCGCCACCCGCGTTCGAGGTCCTCACCACGCAGAAGATGCCGGTGCCGTGCCGGCGGCAGGCGGCGAGATACGGGTCGACGGAGTCGCGCCCGAGGTAGGGGTTCACGGTGAGGGCGTCGCCGATCGGCTCCCCCTCTTCCTCGCGCGGCTCGAGGTACGCGGCGGCGTAGGCGCGCGCCGTGGAGCCGATGTCCCCGCGCTTCCCGTCGACGATCACCAGCAGCCCCGCCGTGCGGGCGTAGGCGCACACCTCCTCGAAGGCGGCGACCCCGCCGGTGCCGAGGGCCTCGAAGAAGGCCAGCTGCGGCTTGACGGCCACGGCGTGCGGCGCGGCGGCGTCGATGATCCCGCAGCAGAACCGCGGGATGTCCCCGCCGACCTCGACGGGCAGGAGATCCGGCCTCGGGTCGAGACCTACGACGATCTGGCTGCGCTTCGCGTCGACCGCGGCGGCCAGCCGGTCGCCGAAGGGAACGTCCATGCGACGGAACATAGAGAGAGGGCCGGTCGCCCGGCCCTCTCGAAGCTTCCGACGAGGATCGTCGCTACTGCTGCTTGACGGCCTGCTTGAGCTGGCTGCCGGCCGAGAACTTCGGTACGCGGGAGGCTGGGATGTGAACGCGCTCGCTCGGGTTCCGGGGGTTCACGCCCTGGCGCGCGGCGCGCTGCTGGGTCTGGAACTTCCCGAACCCGGTAAACGCCACTTCCTCACCGTTCCGGAGGGACTCGGTGATCGAGTCGAGAAACGCGTCGACTGCCGTCCCCGCGTCCTTCCTGCTCAATCCGCTCTTCGACGCAACACGATCCACGAACTCCTGCTTGGTCACGAAGATCTCCTCTCGACGTCTTGGTTAAGCCAAATGGACCCTAACAGTGATCCTCTTTCGGCTCAACCATGCGGTTTTGCGGCACTTTTCGCGCTCTCGAGCAACTCTCCTGCGCGGAAAAGAGGCCGTAAACGGACGCCGTGGCGCGCGAGCTCGTCTGCGCCGCCCTCCTCCCGATCGACCACACAGAGGGCCGTTTTGCACTCGAGACCGGCCTCTCTGAGCGCCTGGACGGCCGACACGGCCGCCCCTCCGGAGGTGACGACGTCCTCGACGAGGCAGATGCGCTCGCCGGGCTCGAACACGCCCTCGAGCCGGTTGTCGGTGCCGTAGCCCTTCGCCTCCTTGCGGACGATCAGGAACGGGAGCCGCGACGCGAGGGACGCCGAGGCCGCCAGCGCGACGGCGCCCAGCTCCGGCCCGGCGAGCCGGTCGGCCTCCGGCTCGTGCTCCGCCACGAGGTCGGCGAGCCGCAGCCCGATCGCCTCGAGCAGTTCGGGCCTCGTCTCGAAGCGGTACTTGTCGAGGTAGTAGCGCGAGCGCCGGCCCGAGCGCAGGACGAAATCGCCCTCCAGGTAGGCGTGCTCGCGGATCGCCTCGCGAAGCTCCGCGGTCGTCACGCCGCGATCTCGACGAGCCCGTCGGCGTCGCCGAGCAGGTCCCTCGCCTCCGCACCGCGGCCGACCCTGATCGAGGAGCCGTCGTCGTAGTCGACCTCGACGTACTCGGCCGGCTCACGCCGCCGCGCGAGCTGCACGATCACGACGACCGCGAGCAGGAGGAGGACGAGCCTACGCAGTCGCACCGGCCTTGCGCCTCGTTCGCCGGCGCTGGAGGACGGCGAGCAGCGCGCGGAGGTCGTGCTGGACGAGCCCGGGCATCGACTCGGGCGCCGCCACCGCGAGCACTGCGCGATCGCCGTCGCGCCGGAGATAGACGTCGCCGCCCTGCGTCACGACGCGGAGCTGCTGCACCGCCGCGCCCTCGCGCATCGTGTCGGCGTACGCGAGCATCGCGTCCGCAAGCGCCGCCGCCTCGGCCGCCTTGCCGTCGCTCAGGTTTGAGGCAATCGGCTCGCCGCCGCGCTCGAACACGACCACGGTGCGAACGTCGTCCGAGACCTCCAGCAGGCGGTCGATGGCTTCGACGGCATCCATCGCCGGGAAGATACTCCTCCGGAATGCCACAGCCGTTCCAGAAGTTCTTCGCCGACCGTGGTCCGCATCTGGCGGCGATGATCGCGTACTTCGCGCTGCTATCGCTGGTGCCGCTCATCTTCCTCGCGCTCGCGATGCTCGGTCTCTTCGGCCGGGCGAACGAGTCCACGTACCTCGTCACCGAGCTGAAGAACGTCCTGCCCTCGGCGTCGATCTCCCAGATCGTCCGGGTCGTGAACCAGATTCAGGACAACGCCGCCACGCTCGGGATCATCGGCGGGGTCTTCCTGATCTGGACGTCGCTCTCGCTCTTCAGCGTGCTCGAGTCGGCGTTCAACATCGTGTACGGACGCCCGAACCGCAGCTTCCTCCACGGCAAGGGCATTGCGTTCGTGGTGATGCTCGGCTCCCTGATCACGCTGTTTCTCGGGCTGCTCATCGGCACCGTCGGCTTCGAGCTCCTCCACGACGCGGCGCCCGGGATCATCACCAACCGGTGGGTGGGCTACGTGCTCTCGCTCGTCTTCTCGACCTTCGCGGTCTTCGTCTTCCTCGTCTCGATCTACTACCTGCTGACCAACGTGCGCCTGACGCTGGCCGAGGTGCTGCCGGGCGCAACGCTGTCCAGCATCGCGCTGCAGGCGAGCTTCCAGGTGCTCCCGCTGTACGTCAAGCTCTCCGAGCGCGAGGAGGTGCTGACGCTGAAGGCACTCGGCGCGCCAGTGCTCCTGCTGATCTGGCTCTACGTGATGGCGAACCTGATCGTCTTCGGCGCCGAGTTCAACTGGTGGCGAGCCCGCGGCCGCTACCAGGAGGACGCGGAAGCCGTGCCCGGACTCGCCTAGTCTGGAGCGCGTGCCCGAAGACCACTTCGGCGAAGACGTCGCGCCTCGCTACGACGAGCGCTCCGCGGAGATGTTCGGCGCCGAAGTCGTCGATCCGGTCGTCGACCTCCTTGCGGAGCTGGCCGGTGACGGTGCGGCGCTCGAGCTCGGCATCGGGACGGGTCGGATCGCGCTCCCGCTCTCCGAGCGCGGCGTCCCCGTCCACGGGATCGACCTATCGGAGGCGATGGTCGCGCAGCTGCACGCGAAGCCGGGCGCGGACCGGATCGGCGTCACGATCGGCAACTTCGCAACGACGCGCGTGGACGCCACGTTTTCCGTCGCCTACCTCGTGTTCAACACGATCAACAACCTGACCACGCAGGACGAACAGGTTGCGTGCTTCGAGAACGTCGCCGCGCACCTCGACCAGGGAGGGACCTTCGTGATCGAGGTGGGCGTGCCCGGGATCCGGTGGCTCCCGCCGGGCGAGACGGTCCGCCCCTTCACCGTCACCCCGACGCGGCTGGGGTTCGACGAGTACGACGTGGCGAGGCAGGGGCTCGTCTCGCATCACTACTGGCTGGAGGACGGCGCGTTCGAGGAACGCTCGATCCCGTTCCGCTACGTCTGGCCGGCGGAGCTCGACCTGATGGCGCGGATCGCCGGAATGAGGCTCCGCGAGCGCTGGAGCGGCTGGAGGCGCGAGCCGTTCACGAGCGAGAGCACGAAGCACGTCTCCGTCTGGGAGCTGCCCGGCTAGCCGAGCGCGTCGAGCAGCGCCTTCGCTGCCCTGGCCCGGTGCGAGTTGGCGCGCTTCCAGCCGTCGCCCAGCTCGGCCACCGTCCGCTCTTCACCCTCCGGCACGAAGATCGGGTCATAGCCGAAGCCTTCGGTGCCGCGCGGCTCCTCGGCAATCCGGCCCTCGAGGATGCCGGTGCCGCGCCGCTCCCCGGCCGGGCCGAGCGCGACGAGCTCGCAGACGTAGCGCGCCCTCCGCCCCACCCCGTCCACGCCTTCGAGCTCGTCCAGGAGCCGCTCCACCGGCCGCCCGGCCGCGAACCGGGCAGACTCGATCCCCGGCCGGCCGCCCAGACCGTCGACCTCGATCCCGGAGTCCTCGCCGAGTACCCAGGCCGAGTGCTCGAGCCTACGGCCGTACTCGGCCTTGGCGCGTGCATTGTCGTAGTAGGTCGAACCGGTCTCGGGCGGGTAGTCGTCCGCGTCGAGCGGCTCCAGCTCCCACCCGAGCGCCGCACGCAGCTCGCAGAGCTTCCCCGAGTTCTGCGAGGCGAGGAGCGCCCTTAGGGGTTCCAGCGGGCGCCCCGAACGTCCTCGGCCTGCGTCAGCGCGTCGATCAGCTCGGCCGCAGTGCGCTCCGTGCCGAGCCGCACGCGCACGTCGACCCGCCGCCGGTCGCCCTCGTCCTGGAACTCGAGCCCCGTGACGTCGGCCCCGGCGCGCTCGACGGCGTCGAGGACGGAGACGGCGCTTGCTCCCGACAGCAGCTCGACCGCCAAGCGTCCTTCCTCCGGGCGGAAGCGGACGGACATCTTGTAGGCAAGAACCCGCAGCGGCCACAGCGAGACGAGCACGAGCGCCGTCGTCACGACCGCGGCCTCGTAGTAGCCGACGCCCGACGCCATCCCGATCGCGGCGACAACCCAGAGCGTGGCGGCGGTCGTCAGACCGCGGATGGAGAGCCCTTGACGGATGATCGCTCCCGCGCCGAGGAAGCCGATGCCGCTCACGATCTGTGCAGCGATGCGCGTCGGGTCGAAGACGACGCCTGAGCGGTTCGAGAAGTGCCAGTCCGTCCACGCGTACGCCGACACCATCGTGAAGAGCGCCGCGCCGACCGAGACGAGCAGGTGCGTGCGCAGGCCCGCCTCGCGCTCCCGGAGCTCCCGCTCCAGTCCGATCGCGCCGCCGAGCGCCGCGGCGAGCACCACGCGCGCGACGATCTCGAGCGAGCTGAGCTCAGGCAACCGGGGCTTCCACCGCCTCCCGCTGGGCGTCCATGATCCGGGCGATCCCGCTCTCCGCCAGGTCGAGCATCTCGTCGAGCTCCGCGCGGGAGAAGCGTTCGCCCTCCGCCGTGGCCTGCACCTCGATCAGCCGCCCGTCGCCGCTCAGGACGACGTTGACGTCGACCTCGGCGCGCGAATCCTCGGAGTAGTCGAGGTCGAGCAGGGGCTCGCCGTCGACGATGCCGACCGAGACGGCGGCGACGGAGTCCGTGAGTGCGCGCCCGAGGCCGAGCTTGTCGAGGGCGCGTCTGGCCGCAACGTAGGCGCCCGAGATCGCGGCGCACCTCGTGCCGCCGTCGGCCTGGAGGACGTCGCAATCGAGCCAGAGGGTCCGCTCGCCGAGGGCTTCGAGGTCGGTGATTGCGCGCAGCGAACGGCCGATCAGGCGCTGGATCTCGACGGTGCGGCCCTTTTGCCGGCCGGAGCTCGCCTCGCGCGACGTGCGCTCGCCGGTCGACGCCGGGAGCAGGCCGTACTCCGCCGTCATCCAGCCGCGGCCCGAGCCCTTGAGCCAGCGCGGCACGCCCTCCTCGATCGAGGCGGTGCAGAGGACGCGCGTCCGCCCCACGGAGATCAGCGCGGAGCCCTGTGGGTTGTCGAGGAAGTCGACCGTGATCTCGAGCGGGCGGAGCTCGTCCGTGCGGCGGCCGTCCTCCCTCACGCCGCGGCGGCCTCGAGCTCGGCGATGTCGACGTGCCCGGTCCCGTCGAGCGGGAGCTGGAGGAAGCGCTGGCCGAGCCGTTCGAACAGCTTCGTGTCGCCCGTCGTCAGGAAGCGGTAGCCACCCTCGCGCCGCGAGTCGTTCTCGATGCCTTTCCGCGCCAGCGTCTCCGCGACCTCGCGCGCCGTCTCCTCGGCGGAGAAGACCAGCGTGACGTCCCGCCCGAAGACCCGCTCGAAGATCGGCCGGATCAGCGGGTAGTGCGTGCAGCCGAGGATCACGGTGTCGGC
>DATLQK010000042.1:0-20558 GCA_035535195.1 Gaiellaceae bacterium
ACGACCGGCTGCGCGAGATCGGCAAGCCGACGGTCGCCCGCATCAACGGGATCGCCGTCGGCGGGGGCAACGAGCTGCAGATGGCCTGTGATCTGGCGGTGATGGTCGACGACGCCTTCATCCGGCACGTCGGGCCCGAGCACGGGTCGGTCCCGGCCGGCGGGGCGACCCAGTGGCTGACGATCATGGTCGGCGACCGGCGCGCCCGCGAGATCGTCCTCATGTGCGAAGAGATCCCGGCGCGCAAGGCCGAGGAATGGGGGCTCGTCAACCGAGTCGTTCCCGCTGCACAGCTCGACGCCGAGGTCGATCGAATCGTCGACAACCTCGCGAGGAAGCTTCCCCAGACGACCCGCTATGCGAAGCAGCACCTGAACTTCTGGAAAGACCTCGCCTGGCACGAGACGATCAACCACGCCCGCGACTGGCTCGCGCTCTCGATGGCGACCGAGGAGCCGAAAGCCGCGATCGAGCGCTTCCTTCAGCGCAAGAAGTGAGCGACGACGTCGTCCTGGTCGAGCGCGACGGCGCGATCGCCGTCGTCCGGCTCAACCGCCTGAAGCAGCTGAACGCGCTCTCCGACGAGCTGATGGCTGCGCTCATCGACGCGCTCGAGGAGCTCGACCAGGACGACGCGATCCGGTGCATCGTGCTCGCCGGCGGGGAGCGGGCGTTCGCGGCCGGCGCCGACATCGCGCAGCTCGCGCGGGGGACCCCGATCGAGATGTACGCCCAGCGTCGCGTCGATCAGTGGGATCGGATCCGCACCCTGCGCACCCCGATCGTCGCCGCCGTCTCCGGCTTCTGCCTCGGCGGGGGCTGCGAGCTCGCTATGGCATGCGACCTCATCGTCGCCTCGGAGACGGCGCAGTTCGGTCAGCCGGAGACCGGTCTCGGCCTGATCCCAGGCGCCGGCGGCACGCAGCGACTCACGCGCGCGGTGGGCAAGGCGATCGCGATGGACGTGATCCTGAGCGGCCGGTTCCTCTCGGCTCGCGAGGCGCTGCGTGCTGGGCTCGTGGCGCGGGTAGTCGCGAAGGAAGCATGGCTCGAGGAAGCGAACCGCGTGGCCCGGGACATCGCCGCGAAGGGCCCGGTCGCGAACCGCCTCGCGAAGGAGGCCGTCGACCGCGCCTTCGAGGGGCCGCTGACGCTCGGCGTCGAGTACGAGCGGCGGTTGCTCTACCTCGCTCTCGCGTCGCAAGATGCCAAGGAGGGCCTCCGGGCATTCCTGGAGAAGCGGCGGCCCGAGTTCGAAGGGAGGTAGCGATGCCGAACGTGGACGAGCTCCTCGAGGGTGCACGCGAAGCGATCACCGTAAGGCGGGTCTACGGCGACCCGATCGAGCAAGAGGGCGTCACGGTCATTCCGGCCGCCGCCGTGGGCGGCGGCGGTGGAGGCGGCGGAGACGCCGACCACAACGGCGGCGCCGGGTTCGGGTTACGGGCCCGTCCGGTCGGCGCGTACGTGATCCGCGGCCAGGACGTGACCTGGGTCCCGGCGATCGACGTCACGCGGCTGGCCGTGGTAGCGCTCGGAGCGCTCGTGCTCCTGCGCTCGCTGCTCCGGCGCTGAGCCTGAGCTAGACCTCGAGCTCGACCGGCGTCAGCTCGGCCGAGAACGAGCGCCCGTTGCGGTGGACCGTCACGTCGACCGTCCGTCCGATCAGGTCGCCCACCATCAGGCGCTGGAGGTCGTCGACGCCGTCGACGGCCTTCCCGTCGACCTCGAGGATCAGGTCCTCCGGCCGGAGGCCCGCGGCCTGCGCGGGGCTTCCGTCCACGATCTCGACCACCTCGATCGCCGTGTCGCGGCTGATTTGCTGAGCGAGCCGCGGCGGCAGCGGCCGCGAGCCGCCGGCGATTCCGATGTACGCGCGACGGAAGCGACCTTCGCTCATCAGCGACCCGATGATCTTGCGGGTCGCGTAGTCGATCGGCACCGCGAGCCCGAGGCCGACTCCGGCGACGGCCGTGTTGATCCCGACCACGCGGCCCTGGCCGTCCGAGAGCGCGCCGCCCGAGTTGCCGGGATTGAGCGCCGCGTCCGTCTGGATGACGTTCTCGACGAGGCGCCATTGGCGACGTGACTGCACGGGAAGGGAGCGGCCGAGCGCCGAGACGACTCCGGCGGTGACCGAGCCGGCGAACCCGTGTGGATTTCCGATCGCAACGACGAGCTGGCCGACACGGAGGTTCTCGGCGTCACCGAGCTCGGCGGCGGTGACGTCGCTCTCGAGGCGGAGGACTGCCAGGTCGGAAAGCGGGTCGGATCCGACGAGCTCGAACTCGAGCTCGCGCCCGTCGACGAAGGACGCCTGGCCCGCGCCGTCGGTGCGGTCGACGACGTGGGCGGAGGTGAGCATGAACCCGTCCGGGGTGACCACAACTCCGCTGCCGGCGCCGTCGAGCCGGCGGCCGCCGCGGACCCGTCGCGAGACCCGCAGGTTCGCGACCGACGGCGACAGGCGCTCGGCGACGTTGGTTACGACGCGCGAATAGGCGTCGAGCGCCTCAGCCTCGGTCGGAACCGGTGCCGCGGCGGGTGGATGGTTGCCGCTCTCCTCGGCGCGCACGAGTCGGAGGTGCGTCATCCGGTCACGGTAGCTCCGCGCGAGGAGGCTGCGTCGGGCCGGAAAGGGCGTCGCTCGCGCGCGATCCGCTCCTTCGTCGTACGCCCCACCCACCCGGGGGTCCTGCCCTCGCCACGAGCCTAACGGTCGAACCCGCACGGCTCTGTGTCGCCGATGCGCCAAGATTGCGTCATGGCCGAGGTCGAGACCACTCGCGAGGGCGCGGTCCTCACGATCACGTTCAACCGACCGGACGTCCTCAACGCGTTCAACAAGGCGCTCCACGACCACCTCAACCTGGCGCTGAAGGACGCCCGCGACCCGGAGATTCGCGCCGTCATCGTCACGGGCGCCGGCCGCGCCTTCAATGTCGGTCAGGATCTGACGGAGTTCCAGGACGCCTCCGGCGACATCGCGGATCGGCTCCGCACGTCGTATCACCCGAACGTCCACGCGGTCCGCGCGCTCGAGAAGCCGGTGATCGCGGCGGTCAACGGTCCGGCCGCAGGGGCCGGCCTCTCGTTCGCCTGCGCGTGCGACATCCGCATCGCCGCTGACTCGGCGGTCTTCATCCCCGCGTTCATCAACATCGGACTGATCCCGGACGCGGGCGGCTCGTTCTTCATCGGCCGGCTGCTCGGGGCCTCCCGCGCCTTCGAGTGGATGTCCTCCGGCCGCCGCCTCACGGCGGGGGAGGCGCTCGACTGGGGCCTCGTTTCGGAGGTCGTCGAGACCGACGCTCTCCCGGCTCGCGCCGCCGAGCTTGCCGCCGGCCTCGGCGCTATGCCGACGCGCGGCGTCGGGATGACGAAGCGGCTCTTCGACGCCCGCGGCACGAACACCCTCGAGGAGCAGCTCGAGCTGGAGGCGCAGCTGCAGTCCGCGGCGACGAAGACCGAGGACTTCCGCGAGGGCGTGGCGGCCTTCCTGGAGAAGCGCGACCCCGACTTCAAGGGCCGCTGACGGAGCCCGCTAGCGCGGGTTGCCGCAGACCGTGAAGCCGATCCTTCGGGCCACGGTCGCCCCTTCTCCGGCCGGTTGGAGCGACTGCTGGTACAGCGCCTGCGCCCGGGCCTCCCGCCCGGCGTAGGCCTGTTTGCCCGCCTGCTCCGCCAGGTCGAGCTGCTGGGTGAGCAGCGAGAGCATCAGCTGGAAGTCGTCCGCGACGTCGTCCGGCGGCGTCAAGCCTTCGAGCTCCGCGTTCTGCTGCCGCGCGATCGGCACCGCCCGCTGCAGGTAGACGGCGAAGTCGCGGAGGAACGTCTGCGGCCGAGGGATCCCACCGATGCGCTGCGCGTAGCGCTGGCAGATCCCGTCCGCCTGCTGGATGAACGCATCCTTGTCCGAGTCGCCGCTGTCGCCGATCTGGCAGCCGGAGGCGACGAGGACGAGCGCGGCGAGCGCTACGGCTTGACGGCCCATAGGTACGCGGTGCCCATACGCCACACACCCCGGCCTGCCTCCACCGCCGGGCGGAAGTCGGCCACGAGCCGATCGCGCTCGTCCTCCGTGAGCACGTCCGCCATGGCTTCCTCGAGCGTCGGGATCTTGGGATTGCCGGAGCTGCGCGCGAACGACTTCCAGTCTCGCGGCTCGGGCGGCTCGATCGTGGCGCGGTACTCGAGGGCGATTGGAAAGAACCCGGCCCGCTCGGCGAGCCCGAGCAGGTCGCGCTCGTCGAAGTCGAGCATCGGGTCGCTGTCCGGCTGCAGCTCCGCGAACCGGTCGATTACCCGCCGCATCAGCTCCTGTGCCTCGGCCACGTCGTAGCCCCAGGCGCGGCGCCGTTCCGCCATCCCGAACCGGTTGATCGGCTCGAACAGCGAGATCCGGCCGCCCGGCCGGAGGACGCGGTGGAATTCACGAAACGCACGCTCCTTCTCTTCGACGTAGATCAGCACCGAACGGGTGGTGACGACGTCGACAGAGTCGTCGACGATCGACCCGAGGTCGACGGCGGAAGCGCTTACGAACCGGCAACGGTCGACCACGCCGGCGTCCGCTGCGAGCGCGCGGCAGTCGTCCAGGAGTGGCTCCGAGATGTCGGTGAACACGACCTCGCCCGCCTCACGCTCGACCGCGCCGAACGCGATCAGCCCGTTGCCGCAGCCGACGTCGAGCAGCGTCTCGCCCGGTCCGAGAGCGGCGTTGTCCAGCACCCGGTCCCGAACGGTTGCGAGCTCCTCGAGGAGCTTCGCCTCGGCCGCGGCGTCGCCGCCGCTCCTCCGCGTGCGGATCCAGTCCGCCCAACAGTCGGTGGACGCCACGCGCTCGACTGTAGCCCCGGCCGGCCTAGGCGGCGCCGCACGCGCCGCAGTGCATCGTCCCGACGCGGCGGCCGCTGCCGCACGCCGAGCACGAGGCGACGACGTCGCGGCCACATCCCTCGCAGCTGCGGTTGCCGCGAACCGGGTAGCCGCAGTACGGGCACTCGCGCCGGCGCACCCGGCGCGGCGGGATGCGCTTCGCGAGGTACCGCTGGAGCCCGACGAAGGCGAGGAGCGTCAGGCCGATTCCGAAGATCGACAGGACGAGCGGACCGAGCTCGAGCGGGTCGACGTAGTCGGTGACGTAGTCGCAGGCGAAGACGAGGGCGAGCACCGCCGCGTAGCCGACGACGGCGATCGCGACCACGAAGTACCGAGAGCCCCGGCGTCGGAGCCGGGCCAGTAGCCAATACCCGAGCGCGAGCGAGAAGGCGACCAGCGCGAACCGGAGCAGGAAGATGATCAGGCCGTCGTGGTTCTCCCGATCCGTCTGCCGCGCGGCGATCTGCTCGTTGGCCCGGTCGGCGGCGGGCTGCGCCGCCGTGACGGCTCGCTCGGCGACCGCGGCCTCCTCGTTCGCCCGGCGCAGTCTCACCTGCGCCAGGCCGTAGGCGCGCTCCAGCGCCGGCGCCCGTCGCCCCGCGTCGAGCGCCGTCCGGTACGCCTCGCGGCGGAGCTCGAGGTTCTGCAGCGCCGCCGCCTGCTCGGTGTGCGCGCGAGCCAGCCGCGCGTTTGCCATTGCGAGATGGTCAAGCGCCGCCCGCTCCGGGGGCGTCGGCGCGACCGACACGAACCTCTGGGGCCCCCGTACCTCCTCCTCGATCCGGTCGTACGTCCAGATCCCGCCGATCAAGAGGAAGATCGCCAGCACTACGGCGAGCAGCCGCTCGCTCGGCGTCGTCCGGATCTCCTCGACCTCGACCCGCGTGCTCACTTCCGAACCTCCTTCGTCGTCCTCGGCCTGAGCTCGACGGCGAGCTCGCAATCGAGCGCGTTCGCGATCCGCAGCAGCGTGTCGATGCGCGGCGGGCGGCCGCCAGACTCGAGCCGCGCGATCGACGACTGCGTCGTGCCGCAGAGCTCGGCGAGCTCCTGCTGCGAAAGCCCCCGCGCCTTCCGCTGAGCGGCGACCTCGTCCGCGATCTTCGAGAAGAACCAGCCCTCCTCGTCGGCGTGGGCGATTCGCTCGCGGATGCGCTCGAGCCGACTCATAGCAATACTGCTATTATAGCAAAGATGCGATGAAGAGTCGCTGCTCGGTCACCGGGAGAGCAGCGCGACGACCTCGTCGTTCTCCGGGAAGCGGCCCTCCTGCTGCTTCGAGAAGACAAGCTCTCCGTCGCGGAGCACGTCGAACTGGCTCTTCTGTCCCGGGATGTCGGTCGCCTCGACCCCGTTCGCCTTCAACTCGGCCACGAGACTCGCGGCCCGCGCGTCATAGCCGCTTCAGGTCGGGCAGTAGTAGATCTCGACAGCCACGAGTGCAGCGTACCCCGTGATGTCGGAGCACAACCGGGTTAGAGTCGCGCTGTGGTCTGGGCGATCGTCATCCTCGCCGTGCTCGCGCTCCTCGCGATCGCGGTCGTCGTCCTCTACAACCGCTTCGTCCGGCTGCGGAACCGCGTCGACAACGCGTGGGCGCAGATCGAAGTGCAGCTGAAGCGCCGGTGGGATTTGATCCCGAACCTGGTCGAGACGGTCAAGGGCTACGCGGCGCACGAGCGCCAGACGTTCCAAAGCGTCACGGAGGCCCGCGCCGCCGCGCAGCGCGCGCAGACACCCGCCGAGTCGGCGCAGGCGGAAGGCATCCTCAGCCAGGCGCTCGGCCGCCTGTTCGCCGTCGCCGAGCAGTATCCCGAGCTGCAGGCGGACGAAAACTTCCGGCAGCTGCAGACCGAGATCGCCGAGACCGAGAACCGGATCGCCGTCTCACGCCAGGTCTACAACGACACGGTGCTGACCTTCAACAACGCGATCCAGACCATCCCTGGTGTGTTTCTCGCCGGCCCGTTCGGCTTCGGGACGCGCGATTTCTTCGATGTGGAAGACGACACGCAGCGCGGGGCTCCGCAGGTGAGCTTCACGCCCGGAACACCCGCCGGCTGAACCGCGTGCCGCGCCGACTGCTCGCGCTCGCCGCCGGGATCACGGCGGCACTTGCGGTCGCGGGGCCCGCTTCCGCGCGTTCGTACGACCTCGTTCAGAGCGACGTCCGGACTCAGGTCGGGCCGACGGGCGCGCTCACGGTCCTGGAGAACATCACCGTCGCCTTCTCGGGTGCGTACACCTTCGGCTTCCGCGACATTCCCGTGCGCAAGGGCGAATCCATCGACGGCATCGGCGTCTTCGAGCGCGGCCGGGCCTACCCGCCTGGGGCGCCCACGACGCTCGCGCCAGGCGGCCCGCCTGGGACGTTCGGCGTCGAGCAGCGAGGAGACACGGTGCGGATCGTCTGGAGGTTCCAGGCGGCGGATGAACTGAAGACGTTCACGCTTCGCTACCGGTTCCGTGGGCTGGCAGTCGCCTACGACGACGTGGTCGACGTCAACCTGAAGGTCTGGGGCGACGAGTGGGAGCAGTCGCTCGGCCGCCTCGCCGCCACGACGATCGGGCCGGGCCGCGCGCTCAGGGGCTGGGGGCACCCGGTCTGGGTCCGGGGCGACGTCACGCTCGCGGGCAACGCGGCGCACCTTCGGGCCTTGTCGGTGCCGGCGAAGCAGTTCGTCGAGCTCCGCACGCTCTATCCGCGCCGGGCGTTCGCCTCGACGGCCGGGATGCGCGTGGCCGACGGGAACGGGCTCCAGAAGATCGCCGCCGAGGAGCAGGCGGATGCGGAAGCTTACGAGCACGACCACGAGAAGATCCAGGAGGCGATCGCCAGCCCGTGGCGGACGGTGCTCACCTTGCTGCTCCTCGGAACGGTGCCGGCGTTCCTCGTCGCGGGCCTGGTCTTCTGGCGCTTCGGCCGCGAGCGGCGGAGCAGCTACGACCGCGAGTACGAGCAGGAGCCGCCGACCGAGACCGAGCCCGCGCTCGTCCCGGTCCTTCTGCGGCAGGGCGGACCGGCCGGCTCGTTCGAGTTCACGGCGACGCTGTTCGACCTGATCCGCCGCGGGTGCTACCGCTCGACCCCGGTGACGACGGAGCGCTCGGTTTGGGGCGGCCTGCGCAAGGAGCAGGTGAACGATCTCGAGCTCAGCGCCGGCGACACCGGCCAGCCCTTGAAGCCCTGGGAACAGGACGTGGCCGACGTCGTGGACAACGTCCTCGACGGCGGCTCCGAGCGGCTGTCGAAGTTCCGCGACGAGATCGAGGGCTCGCGGGCGTCGATGTCGAAGCGCTTCACCTCGTTCAAGTCGAACGTCGGCGACGAGATCGGGGAGCGCCGGTGGTTTGCGTCGATCGGCGCGCTGCCGCTCGCAATCGGCGTCATCGTCTTCGCCGTCCTCGGCGTGCTGCTCACGTGGCTCGCGATCAACGGCTGGCGCTCGGTCTACCCGCGGTGGGGCGACGTCGTGCTGCTCGCCCTCGGGGTGTGCTCGATGGTGAACGCGGCGATGCTGATCGGGGCGCTGACGCAGCGGAAGCTCTGGCGGCGCCGGACGTCGGACGCCGAGACCGAGGCGGAGCGATGGGACGCCTTCCGGCGCTACCTGACCGACTTTCCCCGCCTCGACGAGGCGCCGCCCGCCTCGCTCGCCCTCTGGGAGCGCTTCCTCGTGTACGGGATCGCGTTCGGGATCGCGGACCGGGTGCTCCAGGCTGCGCACCTGCACATGCCGGAGGAGCTCGCCGGGGCGAGCTCGATCTACTGGATCTCGCCGAACGGCGACCTCGGCTCGGGTGCGTCGTCGATGTCGATCGGCGACCTCTCCTCGGGGTTCGGCTCGGCACTCGCGCCGCCATCCTCGGGCGGGGGCGGCGGGGGCGGCGGCTTCTCCGGCGGCGGCGGCGGAGGGGGCGGAGGGGGCGGTGGAGGCTTCGGCTAGCTAGCTGGCCGCGGTCTGGGCGGCGATCTGCTCGAGCGCGTCCACGACCTGGTCGAGCGGCGCGCGCGTGTCGATCTCCGCGGTGGCGCCCTCGCGCAGGAGCGGCTCGACGGTCGCCAGGTCGCGGAGAATCCGGCGCCGCTCGTCGTCGGACTTGCCGAAGTCGTTGGTCCCGCGCGCGGCCACGCGATCGAGGACCACCTCCGCGGGCGCGCTGAGCAGCACGACGGCGTCGAATCGCGGATAGAACTTCCCCTGGTTGGCGACGCAGCCGGAGACGAACAGCACGCCCTGCTCGTGCCGGTCGAGCAGCGCCTGGATCCGGTCCTCGCGCCACCGCTGCTCCCACCCGCCTTCGTCGGAAGACGGCACCTCCTCGGCATAGCCCCCGTAATCCGTGTCCACGACCTGATGTCCGCGGCGGGCGAGCTCGCCGAGTACAGCCGACTTTCCCGTACCGGACATTCCCGTTACGAACACCACGGGCATGTGCCGGCCTAGATCGTCTTGAACTGCTCGAAGGGTTGCCGGCAGCTCTTGCAGTAGCGCAGCGAGCGGCACGGGGTCGGGCCGAAGATGTTCTCGAGCTCGGTCTCGGTCGAGCCGCAGTACGGGCAGCGGAACGGTCCCCGTTGGAGCTGCACCAGCTGGGGTGCTGCGGCGCCGCGCGGCACCGGCGGCGCAAACCCTGCCTCCCGCAGCTTCTCGCGGCCCTCCGGCGTGATCCGGTCGGTCGACCAAGAGTCGTCGGCGATCACCTGGATCTCGGGCTCCGCGCCGAGCTCGCGGACTTTCGCCGCCATCTGGTCGCGCATCACCTCGAGCGCCGGGCAGCCGAGGAAGGTCGGCGTGAACTCGACCCGCACGTGGCCGTCCTCGACCTCGACGTCGCGGACGACGCCCAGCTCGACGAGCGAGATCACCGGAATCTCCGGGTCAGGGATCTCGGCGAGCGCGTCCCAGACGGCCTCGACGGTCACCACGTCGCGCCCACGACCGACCGCCGCACCATCGTCATCTCGTCCCACAGCTCGGTGAACTCCGGGATGTGCTCGCCGCTCCGCTCGGCGAGCGGCCGCAGCTCCTCGAGCGCCTCGACGAACCGCGGCTCGTCCTGCAGCCGGTCGAACCACATCTGCGCGTGCATGCGGTGGTACGCCTCCTCGCGGTCGATCTTTGCGGCGAGGCCGGCAACCTCGGCGTCGTCGGACTCCATCAGGCCCTTGATCCGCTGCTCGTCCGCCTGCTCGTAGAGGTAGTGGCGCGCGATCGTCCTCGCCCAGTCGGGGACGAGCCGCAGCTCGACGAACGCCGAGCACCGGTACTCCTCGGGCGAGCGGTCGAAGGCGAGCTCGTCGGCCGTGGTCCCGAGCTCGGCCGCGACGAGCTCGTACAGGGCCCGCGCGTGCCCGATCTCGTTCTGCGCGATCGACGAGAACGCGACGTCCTCCTCGAGGAACGGCGCGATCCCGGTCCACTCGGAGTTCCGCCAGCCGAGGACGAGCTCGTCGTCAGCGATCGGCAGGAGGAGCCGTTCCCGCTCGCTCACGCGCCTCCTTCAGCTTTTCCTTCAGCGGGTAGCCGTCGACGCGGTGGTAGTTCCGCTGGAGCTCGTCGACGAACTCGTCGATCTCGTGGATCGCCTCGCGCGGCACGACCCAGAGCGCAACCGACTCGCCGCGCCGGCCGTACTGCTCTCGCGCGTACCACTCGGCGAAGGTCTCGTCCGGCGCGGCGATCGAGCCGGCGTGCTGGAACGGCTGACCCTTCCGCTCCAGCCGAAACACCTCGAAGATCACTCGCTGACCGCCTGGCCCTCCCGATGACCCCTTCTTCCGCGCACGCAGGAAGGGGTCATCGCGTGATCGGTGAAGCGGCTCACGCCGCCTCGGCCAGCACCGTCCGGCGCACCCACTCGGTCTCCTCCCGCGTGTGTTGCCGGAGGCCGAGGCGCTCCGCCGTCTTCGGGCCGTGGCCGGTGACGACGTGCTTCAGCTCGTCCCAGTCCGGCTCGGTGTACTCCCAGACGTCGTCGTCGGTCTTGCGCAGCTTCGGATCCGGCACCGTCAGGCCGAGCTCCCAGATCTGCGGCACGTAGCCGTCGAGGAACTGCTGGCGCGCCTCCTCGTTCCCCTGGCTCTTGATCCGCCAGACGAACATCGGGTCCTCCTCGCGCGCGATCAAGTTCCCGTGGAACTGCATCAGCGGGCCCCACCACCGATTCAGCGCCTCCTGGACGAGGTCGCGCTGCTCGTCGGTGCCGTTCATCATCGTCAGGATCACATCGCGGCCGTGGAGGATATGGAACGACTCCTCCCAGCAGATCTTCTTCATGATCCGCGCGTAGGGCGCGTACGAGCACTTCAGGAGCGCCTTCTGGCTGATGATCGCCGCCGCGTCGACGAGCCAGGCGATCACGCCGACGTCGCCCCAGGTCTTCGTCGGGTAGTGGAAAACGTTGTGGAACTTGCTCTTGCCCGAGATCAGGTCCTTGAGACACTGCTCCCGCGTCTTCCCGAGGTCCTCGACCACGCGGTAGATCAGCTGCGCGTGACCGACCTCGTCCTGCACCTTCGCGGTCAAGGCCAGCTTCCGCTGCAGCGTCGGCGCGCGGAGGATCCACTCGCGCTCGGGGAGGACGCCCATGAGCTCCGAGTTCCCGTGCATCTCGATGAACTTCACGAGCTTCGCGCGGTACTCGTCCGGCATCGCGTCGCTGGTCTCGACCTGGCCGCCGCCCTGTACGTACTCGAGGAACTGCTCGTCGCTCATGCGCCCTCCTAAACGAACGATCGTTAGGGTCTAAGCGTACCGTGTCCGCTCGGCGCACAGAGCTAACCCGTGAGGCCGCCCGGCTCTTCGCCGAGCGCGGCTACCACGGCACCTCGATCGGCGACCTCGCGAAGGCGCTCGGCGTCCAGAAGGGCTCGCTCTACGCGCACATCGAGTCGAAGCAGGACCTGCTGTACGAGGCGGTGCGCGAGGGCGCGGAGGCCTTCCACGCCGGGCTCGACGCGGTCCGCGACGACCTACCCGCCGGCGAGCGGATCCGCCTCGCGCTGCGCGCCCACCTTCGGGTCGTCGCCGAGCAGCTGGACGTCGCGACCGTCTTCGTCCGCGAGTGGCGGTACCTCGAGGGCGACCGCGCCGCCGAGTTCCTCGCCGAGCGGCGCCGCTACGAGGAGCGGTTCCGCGCGCTCTTCCGCGACGGGCGCGAGCGGGGCGACCTTCGAACCGACCTCGACGACCAGGCCGCAGTGCTCCTCGTCCTCTCGGCGGCGAACTGGGCCTACACCTGGCTCCCCGCCGATGCGGACACCGACGAGCTCGCGGATCGCTTCTACGCGATCCTCGCCGACGGGATCCGCGGCTACGCCACGCCGAGATAGGGGCCGGCCGGAGCCGGCCCCATCGGTCGGTCTAGTCGAGGTCGGTGGTCACCGCGCTCAAATGCGTCGACGATCCCATGCAGTGGCGGCGGCCTCCACGCGGAACCTCGCGAGTACGGCGGAGGTGCAGGTGTTCGGGCGCTCGCCCGAAGTCCACGACTGAGCACGCCCAGGGCTAGCCGCCCCCCTCCGGACGGCGGCAACAAGCGGGGCCGGCACACGCCGGCCCCGCGCGTTTTCGAGGAAGGGGCCGAGGATTCCGGCTTGACTTCGCGGTATAGCCCTTTCAAGATCGTCGCCGCGCCCTCGCATTTGCGAAGGCCTGTTGCTGTTTTCCGGAGGGGAGGGCTATGCGACTCAGGTTCCTGGGGGCTGCCTTGACGGCTGCCCTCGGCGTGATCCTCATGCCTGGCGCAGCGATGTCGGTCGCGAACATCCAGGAAGGCACCGCGGATGTCGTCGACTTCGACAGTCGCGTCGGGACGGTTGCGCCGACGAAGCTCCAGCGCATCACCGCCAAGCGTCTGAAGGCGAAGGTGATCTGGGGCCAGTTCGGAACACCGGCCTCGGTCTCGAAACGGGGCAAGTTCCTGGCACGGGGCATCCGCGGCAAGACCGCCGTCGATGCCGCGGCCTGGTACGTCAAGCGCCACAAGGCGCTCTTCGGCATCAACTCCATGGCCGGCTTGCGCTTCGAGAGCGCGAACCGGCTCGGCACGAGCAACGGGTGGGCGATCAACTACCGCCAGGTGTTCGGCGATCTCGCTGCGAGCGAGAGCGGCCTGGTCACTGTAGGCGTCACCGGCACGAGGGCCCGCGGCTGGAAGGTCGCGTACGTCTCGTCGTCGCTGACGCGTGATCACGCGCTGTCCGGGAGCGTGAAGCTCTCGGCCGCGAGCGCCTGGAGCGCAGCGGCCCGCACCACGGGCCTCACCCGCTCCGTCGCCAACGTCCTCGCCCGCAAGCAGGCTCGCGGGTGGACGAACCTCACCGTCGCGGGCGTCCAGGGCACGCAGCTGTCCAGGCTCGTCGCGTTCCCGACAGTGCGAAACGGCGTCCTTGCCGCGTACGAGAACATCGTGCTCGATCTCAAGGCCGGGAACCCGCTTGCGGCGCGGGTGTTCGTGGACGCGCAGTCGGGTCGGGTGCTCGCTCGATCGAACCTGGTGCAGAACCTGTCCCAGGGGAAGATCAAGCTGCAGGCGGCCGAGTCGTTCACCTACAACGGCGAGCTCGCCGCGACGGACGGCGCATGCAACACACACGGTCCGTTCCCGGTCGCGGCAGGCAACCGCGCGCTCGACGGCTTCGCGGCAGCGACGATCCCGACGAACGACCTCGTGCTCGAGCTCGTACGGGGCGGGACGGTGCTCGTGCACGCCGACACCCTGTTCTCGCCGGAGCAGTTCCACTACGAGCCGGCGGGCGGCGTTCCGGCCGGCGACTACTTCATCAAGGTCTGCGACTTCGACAACGCGGGGACGCCCAGCGATCCCGACGAGCCGTGGGCCGCGCCGCGCACGTACGCCGGGACCCTGAAGGGCGACGCTTCGCCGCCGCCGCCGGCGTACCTGGCGAAGTGGAAGGTGTTCCCGGACGTCCCGCTGCTGTACACCATGGATCAGGATCCGTGGAACCTGCCGAATACCGACATCCGGCAGACCTGGTGCTGGGTCATGGCGCCCGGTTGCGACCGGCTCGCCGGTGGGGCACTCACGTCACGCGGTCCTTGGGACCACGATCACAAGCTCAACACGCCGACACTGACCACTCGCGGCAACAACGCGAAGTCGGCGACGTCGTGGGCGAACGATACGGTCCCGAGCCCGCCGCAGTTCATGCCGACGAGCACGACGCGCGATTACTCGTATCCGTGGACGAACTCGTGGGCGAACGACGACTGCGAGCCGACGCCGAACGGGCCGCCCGGTGCGACCTGGGACGACTCGGCTGCGGTCGTCAACCTGTTCGTGGCGCACAACCGCATCCACGACTTCGCGTACCACCTCGGGTTCACCGAACGGAACTGGAACGGGCAGGACTACAACTACGGCCTGACCGAGCGGCGGCAGGAGAACGACCCGGTTGTCGGTGACGCGCAGTCCGGTGGGCTGACGACCACACGGGACAACGCGAACATGATCACGCTGCCCGACGGGCAGTCCTCGATCACGAACATGTACTTCTGGCAGCCTCTGGCGGGGTCGTTCTACGCCCCGTGCGTGGACGGCGACTACGACACGGGCGTGATCGGCCACGAGTACGGCCACATGATCGAGAACCGGATGATCGGCAAGGGGAATACCCGCAGCGGTCATCACGCAGGCGCCATGGGCGAGAGCTTCGGCGACCTGAACGGGATGGAGTACGTGAACGAGAACGGCTTCGCCCCGGTCAGCGGAGAGAATCGCTACGCGGTCGGCGTCTACGACACGGGCAACAAGCTGCGCGCGATCCGGAACTACGGGATGAACTACCCGATGTCGGGCGGTGTCCCGGAGCCGGGCAAGCAGCTGCTCGTCAATGCCCTGAACTTCAGCGACCTGGGCTACGACGTCACCGGCCCGACCGCGGTGTCCTCGCAACAGGTGCATGCGAACGGCGAGATCTGGAGTGCGACGAACTTCCGGATCCGCCAGCTCTTGGCGGACAAATACGACAGGCAATACCCGTCCGGCGACAAGGCGTTGCAGACGGAGTGCGCAGACGGCTTCCTGTCCGCGAACCGGTGCCCGGGGAACCGGCGCTGGTTCCAGCTCTACTACGACGCCATGCTCCTGATGCCGCCGAACACGAGCATGCTGCAGGCTCGCGACGCGATCCTCGCGGCGGACATGCTTCGCTTCGGTGGTGCGAACCAGGACGAGATCTGGCTCGGGTTCGCGCGGAGCGGGTACGGCACGGGCGCGACCAGCTCGAACAGCGGGCTGGCCGAGACCGACACCGATCCGGTGCCGGACTTCGCCTCCCCGAACGAAGACAACGCCACGGTGAAGTTCGTGGCCAAGGGCCGCGACGGCACTGCCGTGAAGGCACGGATCTTCGTCGGGCACTACGAGGCGAGGGTCTCGCCGATCGCGGATACCGATCCGGCCACCCCGGCCGTCGGTACCCCGGCGGGCGTGATCAACCTCGACGACACGGCGCAGTTCGCGCCTGGAACCTACGAGCTCCTGGCCCAGGCGCCCGGGTACGGATTCGTCCGTTTCCGGGAGCGCTTCCGCTCCGGTCACGACGAGACGATCAAGATCCGGATGCCGCAGAACCTGGCGTCGTCTGCCGCCGGCGCTGTCGCGTCCGGGGACGGCGGCACGACTCAGCCGAACCTGATCGACGACACGGAGCGCACGCAGTGGACGGCTCCGGGCATCGTGACCTCCGGGAACCTGACGGTCGACGGCCTCAAGGTGACGGTCGACCTGGCAGGGACCGACCCGGTCAAGGTCAGATACGTCCAGGTCAGCGCGATGCTGGCGTCCACCCAGAACCGCTTCACGGCCGTCCGGCAGTTCGAGGTCTGGGCGTGCAACGACGACAAGGCCAACTGCTCGACTGACGCGGGCTACACGCGGATCTACACGAGCCCGGCGAACGCCTTCCCCGGCGACCCGCCGCGCCCGGTGGCTCCGCACATGATCCTGCGGAAGTTCAACACTCCGGACACGAGGGCCACCCACCTGCGCTTCGTCGTGAAGACGAGCCAGTGCACGGGCGGCCCGGCGTTCCAGGGCGAGCAGGACGCAGATCCGGGGAATCTGACCGACTGCGACTCCGGTGTCCCGGCTGGGAGCACCCGCTCCTTCGTCCGGGCGGCAGAGTTCCAGGCGTTCCACTCCTCTCCGGACATCGACGACTGAGCCTGACGGCTCAGCGCCTGAGCGGGGCCGGCGAGAGCCGGCCCCGCTTTATGGTCCGGGTATGGCCCGGACGCTCCTGATCGTCAATCCGAAGGCGAGTGCGGTCACGCCCGAACGGGTCGCGACCGTGAAGGCCGAGCTCGAGCGGGCAACCGACCTGGAGCTGGTCTGGACCGAGAGGCGCGGGCATGCGACCGAGCTCGCCCGGGAGAGCGACGCGGAGGCGATCGTCGTCTTCTCCGGCGACGGAGGCTTCAACGAGGTTCTGAACGGCGCCCGTTCGGACGTGTCGGTCGGATTCGTCCCCGGCGGCGGCTCGAGCGTGCTGCCGCGGGCGCTCGGCCTCCCGCGTGACCCGGTGGTCGCCTGCGCCAGGCTGGTCGAGTCGATTCGGTCGGGCCGGACCCAACGCATCTCGATCGGTCGCGTGAACGGACGCGGTTTCGGCTTTGCGGCCGCGCTCGGGTTTCCGGCCGAGATCGTCCGCCGCATCGACGAGCTCGGCAGGGAGAACGGCCGTCGGCCGCCCGATCGGGCCTTCGCTCTGACGATCGGGCGTGAGCTGCTGGCCAGGCGCGGCCGGATCGAGCCCATCCTCGAGGTGGACGGCGGGCGCGTGTCCTTCGCCCTGGTCGCGAACGGCAGTCCATACACCTACTTCACGCGCGTCCCGCTCAGGTTCGCCCCGGAGGCCGACTTCGCCGGCGGCCTCGACCTCGTCGCCCCTCTGGACGTGAGAGCGCGCACGATTCCGCGACTGCTCGCCGCAGCTGCGCTCGGACGCCGCGCCGGCGGCGTCCTCTACCGTCACGATGCAGACCGGTTGGTCATCTCGAGCCCGGAGCCAGTCGCGCTGCAGGTGGACGGCGAGGATCTCGGCAACGTCGACCATGCCGTGTTCGAGTCGGCGCGCGGCGCACTGACGGTTTTCACATGAGCGTCGTCTAAGAGGACGACGTGGCGACACGAATCCTCACGCCGGTCGTCTTGCTCCTGCTCCTCGGCGTCGTCGTGGTCGCGGCCTCCGCCGACCTCGGCGGGGAGTCGCTCGACGCGAGGGAGGCGACCGGTGCGCTCGCGACGCTGCTCTTCGCGCTCGGCGCCGTCTGGGTCGCAGGCCTGCTCGTCGCCTCGCCGCTCGCCACCGGTCTGACCGCGCGGGCGGAGGTCACCGCGCCGCGGCGGTGGTCGCACACGATCGCCGTGATCGTGATCTTGGCCGCGATTCTCTTCTTGCTCAGCGGCGCCGGCCGGCTCGGGAACCGCGGCCCGAACCGCGTCAACCCGGCGGCGCCGACGGGCGAGCAGGTGCCGCAGGGACGAGGACCCGGGCGGACCCTGCCGACGCCGCCGATCGACTGGGTCGTCGTGCTCGCGGTCTTCGGCGTCGCCTTCGTGGGCTTTGCGGCGGCCGCCCGCATGGTCGTCCGCTCGAACAAGGCCGTCGTCCGGGAAGTCGAGGCGCGGGAGGCGCTGGCGGCGATCCTCGACGACACCCTCGACGACCTCAGGGCCGAGCCCGACCCGCGGAAGGCGGTGATCGCCTGCTACTCGCGGATGGAACGCTCGCTGGCGTCCTACGGCTTGCCGCGCCGTCCGTTCGAGGCGCCGGAGGAGTACCTCGGCCGGGTGCTGGAAGAGCTGCAGTCGGGATCTCCGTCCGCGCGGCGCCTGACGCGGCTGTTCGAGCGGGCGAAGTTCAGCGAGCACTCGATCGACGCCTCGATGAAGGACGAGGCGATCGACGCGGTCTCCAAGCTGCGCTCGGAGCTGACCGCCGAGCTCGCGGAGGCGACCGCGTGAGGCTCGTCTGGAGCATGGTGATTCTCGCCGTGCTCGGGGCGCTCGTGCTCGCTGCAGTGCTGACGGTCTCGCCGGAATCCGCCGGCGGGGCCCTCGACGTCTTCTTCCTCTACGTCGGCGGACTGACCCTGCTCGGCCTCGTCGTCTTCACCGGGCGTCGTGGCGGCGAGGCGCCGGAGCGCTCGCCGTTCGAGGAGGCACGGCGGCCGGTGTGGCCGGCGCCGGGGCCGCTGCCGGAGCTGGAGCGGATCACCAGGGCGCTTTCGCTCGGAACGCAAAGCGCGTTCGACTACCACTTCCGGCTCCAGCCGCTTTTGCGGGAGATCACCGAGACGCGGCTCGCCGCCCGCGGCCGCCGCCTCGAGGACGCGGAGCGGATGCTCGGCTCCGATGCCTGGGAGCTCGTCCGGCCTTCCTCCGGCCTGCCCGAGAACCGCCATGGGCCGGGCGCCGACCCGGACGTGGTTCGCCGTCTCGTCGAGGAGCTTGAGAAAATCTAGGGATGGATGCAACCGCCTTCGCCGAGCGCTGCGACACCATCGTCCGTGAGGTCGAGCGGGCCGTCGTCGGGAAGCGCGACGCGCTGCAGCTCGCGCTGCTCGGCCTGCTCGCGGACGGCCATGTCCTGATCGAGGACTATCCGGGTCTCGCGAAGACGCTGATGGCGCGCTCGTTCGCCCGCGTGGCGAGCATGGAGTTCGCCCGGGTGCAGTTCACCCCCGACCTGATGCCGTCCGACGTGACCGGCTCCTCGATCTTCAACCAGCGCGAGTCCGAGTTCGAGTTTCGGCCGGGCCCCATCTTCACCAACCTGCTGCTCGCCGACGAGATCAACCGCGCTCCGCCGAAGACGCAGGCCGCGCTGCTCGAGGCGATGCAGGAGCGGCAGGTCACGATCGAAGGGACGACGCGGCCGCTCGAGCCGCCCTTCCTCGTGATCGCGACGCAGAACCCGATCGAGTACGAGGGCACGTATCCGCTGCCCGAGGCGCAGCTCGACCGCTTCCTCCTGCGCATCGCCGTCGGCTATCCGGATCGCGCCGGCGAGTGGGAGATGGTCGAGCGGCGCATCGAGCGGCAGGCGGAGGAGGTCGAGCTCGAGACGGTCGTCGACCGCGCCGCGCTGCTCGAGCTCCAGGCCGCGCTCGAGCAGGTTCACGTCGCCGCGAGCGTCGGCTACTACATGGTCGACCTCGTCGCCGCGACGCGCAGCGCGCCCGCGGTGCAGGTCGGGTCGAGCCCGCGCGGGACGCTTGCGCTGCTGAAGCTCTCCCGGGGCCGGGCGCTGCTCGAGGGCCGCGACTTCGTCACGCCGGACGACGTGAAGAGCGTCGCGGTGCCGGCGCTGGCGCACCGCCTGATGCTGCGCCCCGAGCTCTGGGTGCAGCGCATGAGCCCGGACAAGGTCGTCGAGGACGTGCTCGAGCGCGTCCCGACGCCGGCGGCCGAGGACCTGCAACCCGTCCGGGATTGACTCGCTCGCCGACGCCGAAGCTCGGGGCCTACGCCGGCCTGACTGCGCTCGGGATGCTGGCGGCGCTCGCGCTTGGCCGGCCGGAGCTCGCGGTGCTGGCGTCGCCGTTCGCGATCGCGATCGCGGTGGGTGTCCCATGGGCGGGCGACCCGCGGATCAGGGTCTGGGTCCACCCGGAGCGCGACCGGATGGTCGAGGAGTCGGAGCAGGAAGTCGAGGTCGAGGTGGAGGCGCAGGAGGGCGCGCTGCGCGTCGAGGTCCTCCTCGTCCTGCCGCGCGGGCTCGAGGCGGTCGGTGACAACCCAGTGGCGCGACGCCTCCAAGCGCGGACGTCGCGTGAGATCACCTTCCGCGTCCTCGCCCGGCGCTGGGGCGCGTACCGGCTGGGCGAGGTGGCGGTCCGGACGACCGACCGCTTCGGGTTCTTCTCGTACGAGGCGAGGCTTGACGAGTCGCGACCGCTCAAGGTCTACCCGCACCCGGAGTGGCTGCGAACGATGCTCCGGCCCCTCGAGACGCAGCCGTTCGGCGGGAACCAGGTCGCGCGCGCCAAAGGGGACGGGATCGAGTTCGCCGATCTGCGGCCGTTCGTTCCCGGCGACCGCCTGCGGCGGATCAACTGGCGGGCTAGCGCGCGACGAGGCGACCTGTGGGTGAACGAGTCGCATCCCGAGCGGAACACGGACGTGGTGATCTTCCTCGACACCTTCGCCGAGGCGCGGCGCGGCGACCTCGGCACGCTCGACATGGCCGTGCGGGCGTCCGCGTCGCTCGCCGACCAGTACCTCTCGCACAAGGACCGCGTGGGCCTCGTCAGCTTCGGCGGCGTCCTCAACTGGCTCACGCCCGCCACGGGGATCGCACAGCTCTACCGGATCGTCGACTCGCTCCTCGACACGGAGATCATCCTCAGCTACGCCTGGAAGGACATCGAGATCGTCCCCCGGCGGACGCTCCCGCCGCAGGCGCTGATCGTCGCCCTGACGCCGCTGCTCGACGAGCGGGCGGTCGGCGCGCTCCTCGACCTGCGGACGCGAGGGTTCGACCTGGCCGTCGTCGAGGTCTCGCCCGAGCCGTTCACGCCGGTGCCGGAGGACTCGCTCGGCGAGTTCGCGCACAGGCTCTGGCGCCTCCGCCGGGAGGCGCTGCGCGACCGGTTCCGGACGCTGGGCGTCCCGATCACGGAGTGGCGTGAGGGCGTCGGCCT
>DATLQK010000043.1:0-37589 GCA_035535195.1 Gaiellaceae bacterium
TCGTGCTCCGCTTCTGGGGCTGGCTCGCAGCCCGGAGGGCGGTGAACGAGGGGAGATAGTGAACGCCGCGAAAGCCTGAGGCGGTCTTCTTTGTGGCCACGCCTCGCACCTCCTGAGCTACCGGCGTAGGCCGCGTCCGCCTGATTTTCGACTGACTTCCGGATCATCGGCAGGAGCCTCCGTGCCGGCCATCCCTCGCGGCAGTGAATCGCTTCCCGAAAACGGACGAGCAGGCCCGGAGGCCTGCTCGTCTCACCTCGGTGGACGCGAGGAGAAACCTCTTAGCCGTTTCCGACACCTACGAGCCCCGCCACGCGCGTGAGCGCCGTGATGATGTTGCCGGAGAGCAGGGCGAGAGCCCCGAACACGAGGGCCGTGATCACCGCGAGGACGACGCCGTATTCGGCCATGGTCTGGCCCTGCTCGTTCCGCAGTCGCATAGTTGTCACCCCCTCTCCCGTCGAAGGAGGCCGCTGCGGTGGCTTGTGTGCTTCGCGTGCAGGCACGCCCGAGTCCTCCTGGTCGAAACGTGGTGGCGTGCCGCAAAACGCCGTCGTGCCACAGGGAATCGGCTTTTCAACAGGTGAAACGCATCCCTGGAGCCAGTGACCCGCCCCCTCCGGCGTGGGCTAGCTCAGCCGGGGCGAATGCGCCAGATGTCAGTACCGGTGAAGCTCGCGACCCAGAGCTCGGACGGGTCGTCCGGGACGACGAACGGGCCCATTCCGACCCGGACCGTTTCGAGCACCCGATTCCGGCGGATGTCGATCCGCGTCACCGTGTTGCTCTTCAAGTTCGGCACCCACAGCTGGCCGCCGACGATTCCGGCGTCCACCGGCTGGTTGCCGAGGCCGCGGATGAGCGCGACGCGGCGGTTCTTCCGCTCGTCCACCCGCGCGACGGTCCGGTTGAGCTGGTTCATCGCGAAGACCGTGTAGCCCTTCGCGGCCAGCCAGACCGGCGAGGCACCCGTCCGCACCCGCCGCGCGACCTTGTTCGTCTTCGGGTTGATGCGGACGATCGAGTAGCCGGAGGCGTCGCCGACCCAGACGGCCGAGCGGGTGAAGGCGAAGCCGCCGGGCGCGCCGCGTGTGCGGATCCGCGCCGCGACCTTGTCCGTGGCCGGGTCGATCCGGTAGACGGTTCCGTCGGCGTAGTTCGTCACCCAGACCGAGCCGAAGCCGTAGGCGACGTCGTACGGCTCGTTTCCCACCGGGATGGTCGCCGTCACGGCATTCGTGCCCGGGTCGATCCGCTGCACGGTTCGGCCGCCGTAGTTCATCAGCCAGATCGCGCCAGCGCCGGAGGCGATCCCGCACGGCTGGTCGTCGACCGCTATCCGTGCGACGACCTTGTTCGTCGCCGGGTCGATCCGGACGACCTGGTCGTCGCCGTAGACGGTCGCCCAGGCCGAGCCGGCAAGCTGCGTCACGGAGCACGGAGCGGCGCCGGCTTCGATCTTGGCGACAACCGAGGTGGCGCGCGTCGAGCCCTGGGCGCAGGCGACGAGCGTCGCCGCGCCGATGATCGCGAACGCGCTCCTGACCATGCGATCGAGAGTACTCCGGATCCGGAGCACTTGCTACGGAGTCGGAGTTTTTTTCTCGTTAACCTCGGCCAGCTCGGCGCGGAGCGCGTCCTCGAGCGCCTGCAGCCCGCGGCGGACGTCGTCGACCGGCACCTCGAGGCGCCCGGTGACGTTGGTGAGCAGCTCGGCGAACTGCGGCTGCACCGCGCGGTAGGTCTTCCACCCCTCGTCGGTGAGGCGGAAAAGCGCCGAGCGGCCGTCGAGCGGGTTCTTGATCCGCTCCGCGTACCCGCGCTCGACCAGTCGGTTGAGCCGGTCGGACACCGTCGTCAGGGGGACGCCCATCCGCTGGGCGAGCGAGGTCGGGCTCGACTCGCCGCCGAGCGCGAGCAGTGTGAAGAGCAGGTAGTCCTCGCCCGCCTCAGACCCGCCGAGGTACTCCTGCAACAGCGTCCGCGCCACGGTTCCGGTTGTGGCGAGATCCAGGAGGACGGTTCCGAAGCGCAGCTCCGTCATCCAGCCATGAAAACACGAAGGCCCGCCATCGCGGGCCTTCGGTGGGAGAGAGGTGGAGCAGAGAGAAGCTTTGTTACTCCCCGTCGTCCGTGCGGTTCGTGACGACGGTCTTGACGATCTCGCAGTTGACGTAGGTGTCCGACTCCTTCGCGTTGAGCCAGACGGTGTCCACGCCGTCCCCGCAGTCGATCTGGTCGAGCATCTTGTCACGGGCGAGCGCGTGCATCACGTCGTTCCCGGCGCCGCCGCTCTCGACGTCGGCGCCACGGCCGACCCAGATCTTGTCGTCGCCATTGTCCCCGTTCACCACGTCGTTGCCCCAGCGGCCACGGAGCACGTCGTTGCCCTCGCCGCCGTTCACAGTGTCGTTCCCGGGGCCGCCGCGCATGCGGTCGTTCCCGCCCTCGCCGTTGAGGGTGTCCTTCCCCCAACCGCCGAAGACCTTGTCGTTCCCGTCGCCGGCGTTGACGATGTCGTCGCCGCCGCGAGCGTGAATCCGGTCAGGTCCCGCCGTGCCCGTGAGCGTTTCGCCGTTGTGCGTGCCCTTGATCACGACAACGCGGTGGGCGACGGCGGCACTCACGAGCGCCAGCGCGGAGAGCGCGACGAGCGTGAGGATGCCGAGTCGAATCGTCCTGGTCACAGCTGAGAACCTCCTTGCGACAGTAGAACCGACTATCCCCGTCGCAGATGAGGCGGCCGTGCGCGATCGGAAAAGATTTCGCGCGGTTTTGTTAAGCGGGCGTAAGCGCCGCCCGCTGACCGTAGAGCTCGTACACCGCGGCCGTTGTCATGACGAGGCCCGTGACGCCGGCGACGAGGAACGCGAGCTCGGTGCCGCCGACCTCCGAGAGCCAGCCGGCCAGGAGGCCGCCGAGCGGCGCGAGGCCCGCGAAGGCGAACAGCCAGAGGCTGAGCACGCGGCCCCTCAGGTGGTCGGGGACGGTCAGCTGGAGGAGCGACTGGCTATTCGACGTCCAGAGCGTGAAGGAGACCCCGACGGCGTAGAGCAGAACGGCGCACGCGACGACGGTGTGCAGCGGCGCGAGCAGCAGGAGCGAGATACTGAAGCCGCCGACGCCTGCGACGAGCGCCTTCCAGCTGGCCCGACCGAGTGACGCGGTGAGCAGCGCGCCGGTGAGCGCGCCGGCGCCGAAGGCAGCGGAGAGGATGCCGAACGTGCGCGGACCGGCGTCCAGGGTCTCCGACGAGAGCACCGGGACGAGCACGTGGAAGTTGAACCCGACGGTGCTCACGACGGTCGTCATCAGCAGCACGAGGCGCACGCGCGGCGAGCGGCGTGCATAGCTGAGGCCCTCGCGGATGCTCGAGAGCCAGGACGGATGCTGCTCGGGCCGCTCCACCGGCACGAGCTCTTCGGTGCGCATCAGCGCGAGGCTCGTCAGGACGGCGAGGAAGCTGATCGTGTTGAGCGCGAAGCAGACGCCGACGCCGAAAGCGGCGACGATCACGCCGGCGGCGGCCGGGCCCACGACGCGCGAGGCGTTGAAGAGGCTCGCGTTGAGCGCGACGGCGTTCGGCAGCTCGTCGCGGCCGACCATCTGGAAGGTGAGCGCGTGGCGCGCCGGGGCGTCGAACACGAGCGCGGTACCCGAGGCGGCCGCGAGGAGGTAGGCGAGCCAGACGATCTCGGCGCCGCTGACGGCGAGGACCGTGAGGGCAGCCGCCACGATCATCGACGAGGCCTGCGTGATCATCACCTGGCGGCGGTTGTCGAACCGGTCGGCGACGACGCCCGAGATCAGGCCGAAGACGGTGAACGGCGCGAAGCGGCAGAAGGCCAGGAACCCGACGGCGACGGCCGAGTGGGTCAGCTCGATTACGTACCAGGCGAGCGCGATGTTCTGCATCCAGGTGCCGACGAGCGAGATCACCTGTCCGGTGAAGAAAAGGCGGTAGTTCCTGTGCTTACGGACGCTTGCGAACGTCCGGCGCGGGAAGGCGAGGATCGCCGCCGTCACTCGACTCCCTCGACGAGGTTCAGCAGCGGCTCGACGGCGGCATCAAGCGCGGTGAGCTCCTCCGGCTCGAGCTGCTCCAGCCGGGCGGCGAGCCAGGCGGTGCGGCGTGATTTCACGGAGCGGACGACGCGATCGCCCTCTTCGGTCAGCGAGAGGCCCTGGCGGCGCTTGTCGTTTGGGTCCTGTGTCTTCCGGACGAGCCCTGCGCGCTCCAGGCGCTCCACGTAGCCAGACATCGACGCGGGCGACATGCGCTCCAGCGAGGCGAGGCCGCGCACGCCGATCCCTCGGTGCCGCTGAATCTGAATCAGAAGCGAGACCTGGCCGCCGGTGACGCCGAGCGCGTGCGACTCGCGCCGCAGCTCCCGCGCGAGCTTCAGCAGCGCTGGGCGCAGGCGGTTCGCGACTTCGAGCGGGGTGAGCGTGGCTACCGGCATTCGTTAGCCAGGCTAACAAAAATCGTTAACGTGGCTAACGAACTCTGGTCCAGCGCTTCCGGGCCGGCGCGGGATCGACATTGCCGGCGCGGTCCATCGCACGAACCTGGAACGTGTGCCTCCCGGGCTTGACCATGCGGTAGCGCTTGGGTGTGCGGCAGCGCTGCCAGCTCGTCTTGTCCAGCTTGCACTGGAAGGTCGAGTGGCGCTCGGTTGAGCGGAACCGGAACAGGGCGCCGCGCAAGCGGGTTCGTGACTTCGGCGCCGCGGTGAGCCGGGTGTTCGGCGGCTTGCGGTCGGTGACCTTGGGCTTGGCGGTGATGGTCAGCGTGACCGTCGCGGCCGGGCCGGACGCTCCGCGGGCGGTCGCGCCGTACTTGAAGGTGTCCCTGCCCTTCCGGGTCGGGTGGGGTGTGTAGGTGACGCGGTCGGCGGCCTGGTTGATCGCGGACAGCGTTCCCCAGGTCGGCGGCGCCTGGATCTCGAGTGTGATCACGTCACCGTTCGGGTCCGTGCACGTCAGCGGGATGCGCAGCGCGGCGCGGGTCTTGACCGTGACGGTCTTGCTCTGGCAGGCCGGGGCGGCGTCGAGCTCGAAGCTTGCGATCGAGCCGCCCTGCGCGGGGGGAACGCGAAGCGTGGAGAAGCCGAGCAGGCCGCTCGGCGCGACGGCGACACCGCCGGGCCCGCGGAGTAGGCCCGGGACGTAGTCGCAGGGGGGTCCCGGCGCCGTGTCGGTGAAGCACCCGTGGGCGCTGCGCTGGCTGAGCTTCCCGGTCGTGCGGTCGAAGGCGAGGAAGGCGACACCGAGGTTCTGCGAGTTCAGCACGACGTGGTTCCCGTCCGGCGTGACCGCGGCGTCCGCGCCCGCGGCTCCCTTGACCTCGTGGCAGCCGGCGGGCGGGGCTGCGCCGCCCGCCTCGTCGAGGCAATCGGTCTTCGTCAGGAGCCCGGTGGCGGAGTCGCGGCGGAAGACGGTGTGACCGACGCCGCCGCTGACGAACGCGTAGGCGGCGGGCGTGTCGAGGCTGACGGCGGCCGCTTGGCCGAGCGACCCGCCGCCGGCGGTGCACTCGACGCCGCCCGCGCCTCCGCTCGTCCCGTCAGTGGTGATGCAGCCTGCGGTACCGGCAGGCTGCGTAATGGTGCCGCTCGACGTATTGCGGTCGAAGATCGCGACGCCGCCCGGGGTCGAACTGGCGACGTAGAGGTGCCGGCCGTCAGGTGAGACCGCCGTCTCGAGACCGTTCCCCGTCGTCCCGCGGCCGACGGTGCACCCGGAGCCGACCGGGGACTCCTCGACGACACAACCCGCAGCGCCCGGCTTCTGCGCCAGCTGGCCGGTGGCCGTGTTCCGGTCGAAGACGCCGATGTAGTCGTTGCCCCTGAGGTAGAGGCTCGTGCCGTCGGGGCTGAGGGCCGCGCTCGAGAACTGTCCGAACGGGACCGCGGTGCAGCCGGCCGTCGAACCGAAACACTGGGTCTCGAGCAGCGTCGCGGTCGACGTGTCGCGGTTGAAGACGACGAGCGCGCCGTTGCCGGTGAGGTAGAGGTTTCTGCCGTCGGCGCTGAAGTCGATGTCGGAGCCGCCGTACTCGTTCGTCGTGTTCGTGCAGCCCGAGACGAGATGGGCGTAACACCCCGCGGCACCGGAGCGCAGGGTGAGCGCGCCTCCCGCGCCGACGTCGTAGAGCCGGATGCCGGTCCAGCCGCTCGAATCGAGCTTCCAGACCGCGGCGTAGAGGTGCCTGCCGTCGGGGCTGACCTCCGCGTCCCCGCCCTGGAACGTCGGGGCGGCCGCGACGCACGGCGGTGCCGCGGTGGTCGAGAGGCAGGTCTTCAGGTACGGATCGCCTTCCGCGCCGAAGGCGGCTCCGCCGACGAAGAGCAGCGAGGCGCCAGCAAACGCTGCGGCGAGTCGGGACCCCATCCCGGACAACTTTACGGAACGTCTTAGACGGTGCTCGGGGACTTCTCCGGTGCATGCCCCGGAGCGGCCGGCAGCAGCAGGAGCGCTGAAACCACGCCGAGCACGCCGCACAGGGCCCAGAGGGCGTCGTGGTTCCAGGCGAAGATCGCGGCGCCGACCACCGGCGCAAGGACGAATGCGAGACCCCACGTCAGGCCCCAGGCGCCGTGGTACCGCCCCCGCAGGTGCTCCGGTGCGATGTCGGCGACGTACGCCGACGCCACCGGCGCGTAGACGATCTCGCCCAGCGTCCAGATCATCACGGTCGCGGCCAGCGCCGGCAGATCGTTCGCGAGCGCGTTGAGCGCGAAGCCGAGCCCGACGAGGAAGGAGCCGAGTGCGAGCACGGGGCGGTAGGGGAAGCGGCGGAGGGTCGCGACCAGGGGGAACTCGAGCAGCACGATCGCGATCCCGTTCAGCGAGATCAGCAGTCCGTAGTCGGCGTCGGTCAGGCCGCTTTCCTTGACGTGGAGCGGGAAGGTCGTCTGGCCCTGGAAGTAGACGAACGCACCGAGGAGGGACGAGATCAGGAACAGCGCGAACGCGTGGTCCCGGAGCATCGTGCGGATCGCCTCGCCCCGCCGCTCCTCGCCGCCCCGCGTCCGGACCCCTTCCGGCAGGGCGACGAGTGCAATCACTCCGAAGACGGCCGAGGTGAGCGCGTCGCCGAGGAAGATCAGGAAGAACGAGCGCTCGGCGAGGAGGCCGGCCGTTGCCGGCCCGACGGCGAAGCCGAGATTGATCGCAAGCCGGTTGAGCGTGAAGGCGGGGAGGCGATCGCCGGCGGGCGTCAGGTCGGTGAGGAGCGCCGACGACGCCGGCCGGTACATCTCGCCGGTCAGGCCTGCGATCGTCGTCAGGACGATGATCAGCGGCAGCCCACGCGCCTGGGAGAGGAGGAGCAACGTCGCGGCGGAGCTGAACATCGAGATCGCGATCGCGTTCCGCCGGCCCAGGCGGTCGGCCACCCAGCCGCCGACGCCCGCAGCAAGGACGTTCCCGATTCCGTAGAAGCCGACGACGAGGCCGGACTCGGCGATCGAGTACCCGCGGTCCCTCAGGTAGAGGATGAGGAAGACGGCGACGAAGCTGCCGAAGCGGTTGACGAACGACCCCGCGCAGAGGATCCAGACCGGCCGGGGAAGACCGCGGACGCCCTGCCACATGGTCGTCTCGGCCTGCGCCATCTCGCCAATCAATCAGCTGGCGCCGGGGCTGCGGCGTTAGCGCGCCTGCGATTCGCGGGTATGACCGGTGCGATGGTCAGGTTCTGGTCACGCCGCCCGGCGGCGACGGCCGTGACACGCACGACCGAGGAGCAGGTCGAAACGGTCCCGCCTCCGAGACCGCGGCCCTTCTGGCCGTGGCTTCTGCTCCTGCTCGCGCTCGTCCTCGGCGCCCTCGCCCTCTCGTGGTACCTCGCGAACCGCGGCGAGACGGTCGACGCGCACAAGGTCCCAGACGTCGTCGGGCTGGAGCGGCAGGATGCCGAGCAGCGTCTGCAGGACGCGGGATTCGAGGTCGAGGCGAAGCAGGTCGAGAGCCGGCAGTCGCCGGGCACCGTGACCGCGCAGCGCCCCCACCCCGGAACGCTCTACGGAGAAAACGGCATCGTCGTGATCGCCGTCGCGCGCAGCGAGCTCCAGGCCGAGGTGCCGGACGTGACGGGACTGCAGAGCGCGCGGGCACTCATCCGGCTCCGCGCGGCCGGCTTCAAGCCGAGGACGCAGCCGATCACCTCGCGCCGGCCGCGCGGCTTGGTGCTGCGCCAGGTCCCGGACCCGGGCAGTGAGCTGCCGAAGGGCTCGTCGGTGGTCGTGATCGTCTCTTCGGGGGCGCAACGGGCACAGATCCCGGATGTCGTCGGCCTGTTGGTCGCGGAGGCGACGACGCGGCTGACGCGGGCGGGCTTCCGGACGCAGGTCACGCGAGTCCAGGCGAGCGAGCCGGAGGGCACCGTCGTGACACAGGCCCCCCCGGGCGGGACGAAGGCGGCGCAGGGCCGGATCGTGCGCATCAACGTCTCGCGGGGCCAGACGAGCACGTCCACGACGGTCGTGACGACGACGACCACGACCCCGGCGACCCGCGCGACGGTTCCCGACACGGTCGGCGAGGACGAGGCGACGGCGACGTCCACCCTGCAGGGCGCCGGCTTCAAGGTTCGCGTCGTCGAGCAGACCGTCGCGGACGCGACCCAGGACGGCCTCGTCATCCGGCAGAGCCCCAGCGGCGGGACGACCGCCCGCTCGGGCACGACGGTCGTGATCACGGTCGGGCATCTCCGCTAGCTAACGTCGGAGCGTGAAGCTCCTGGCCGTTCTCGGCGGGCTCGCCGTGGTGCTGGCGGTCGCTCTCGGGCTCCTCTTGACGCGCGGCGGCAGCGCGGCCGACTTCCGCGGCAGCCGGCCGCCGGACGGGCTCAGCCTGCCGTCCTTCCAGCTCCGCGACCAGGATGGCCGCCAGGTCAGCTCCGAGGATCTGCGGGGGAAGGCGGTCGCGGTCACGTTCCTCGACTCGGAGTGCACGGAGGCCTGCCCGATCATCGCTGCGCAGATGGGCCAGGCGGTGCGCACGCTCGGGGACAGCAAGGTCGAGGCCGTTGCGATCACCGTCGATCCCGTCGGGGACACGGCGAAGCGGGTCGACACGTTCCTCCGGCGGTTCCGCGCGCAGCGGGAGCTGCGCTATCTGGACGGGTCCCTGGCTGAGCTCCGGCCGGTGTGGAAGGCCTTCGCCGTTCTGCCGGCCGTGGACAGCGGGAGCTCGAACATCCACTCGGCGCCGGTGCGGATCTACGACACGGAGGGCCGGTGGCGCTCGACGCTGAACTCGGGCGCCGACCTCACCACCGCCAACCTGGCCCACGACCTCCACGAAGCCTCCCGCTCCTAATAACAACCCGCTCCTAGTAACAACTTGTTACTTGGACTCGGCGGACCGGCGAGAGGTCCCGAAGCCCGACGGTTGGCGGCGGGCCGCGCCTGCTAGTGACAAGTTGTTACTTGCCGTTCGCGAGGTTTGCCTCGCGTCTGAGTGGGAAAGAGGGAGGTGGACGACTCGATCGAGGAGGGGTCCTCAACTGGGAGCGTCCGTGTAGGGAGTGCGGTCCCCGCGCGGCATTGACTTCTCCGACTCATACGCGTCCACCTGAGGGCCGCCACGTGCGGCCCTCATGGCGTTGAGGCCTAGCCAGAGGCGGCCGTCTCGTCGTGGCGGGCACCCACCGGCTTCGACTCGGGAGACCCGCGCTGCCGCAGGTAGATCGTGAAGACGGCCAGCGATCCGACGGCGAGGAACTCTGACTGCCAGTTCTGCAGCGTCCGATCCCAGAAGTCGGCCCTGCCGAGGTAGCTGATGAACGAGACCTTTGGCTGATCGTGGAACTGCTGGTCCTCGTTGTAGTTCCGCCAGCCTCCGATTCCCTGCCCGAGCCAGGAGGCGAAGAAGATCGCGGCCATCAGGAGCAGAAGCGAGTTGGCGTAGAGGTAGTACCGCCAGTCCTTGCGCCGACCCTTCACCTTCTGCCGCTCGTCGGTCTGGAGACCCAGCTCCGCGGCCTGCTTCGACTCGTTCGAGCCGCGCTGGTAGAGCCAGATCGTCGCCAGGATGAAGAGCGAGAACTGGAGGTACTCGGACTGCCAGTTCTCCAGCACGTCGACGCCGAAGCTCGAGGAGAAGACGTAGCCAAGGTACGAAACGGTCGCCTGGTGGTGCTCGGTCAGGAGCTCCTTCTCGTCGAACCAGCCGGCGATCGACTGGCCGACGAGCGAGGCCAGGAAGAGCAGCCCGAACACGATCGAGAGTGAGTTCTCGCGCAGGAACCGCATCAGTAGCCGAGGATTGCGAGCGTGAGGTAGAGGGTCAGGCCGAGCGCGACCACGGCGACGTAGAGCCCGAACATGACTTTCATGGCGTCAGAACCTAGTCGCGGGGCCGGACCGACTTGGCCGCGGCGCTGAGCGCGGCGAGGCCGTCGGAGAACGAGCTCTCGGTTGTCCGCGGCCGCTTCGCGACAGGTTGAGGCTCCGGCTCTGGCGCGCCGTTCTCGCTTCTGCGCGAGAGGAGCGACTGCCCCAGCCTGGCGAGGGCCCGCTCGCGCTCCGTCAGGTCCTGTGCATGCCGGTCGAGTCGGTCGGCGGTTTGCTCCTGGCGCTCCGCCTCCCGTTTCAGCTTCTTCTCGCGCCGGTCGAGCTCGTCGTTCCCCGCCGCGAGCCCTGCCTCCAGCTCGACGATCGCCTGCTCGCGGGACTCCAGCTCTGCGAGCTCCCGCTCGCGGCGCTCGAGCGCCGCGGCGCGCGCGTCGAGCTCGGCCTGAAGCTGCGTCGTCTGCGCGCGGACGGCGTCGAGGTCGGCCGCCTGACGGTCGAGCTCCGCCTCCCGTGTGACCAGATCGCGCGTTCGGCGCTCCACGTCGGCCGACTTGGTCCGGAGCTCCGCCGTGTGGCGCTCCGCGTCGGTCTGCAGCCGCTCCAGCCGCGCCTCGCCGCGGGCAAGCTGGGACTCCTTGCGCTCGTGCTTTCCCTTCAGCAGCTCCCGCTCGGCAAACCGGCCGCGCAGGGCGTCCAGCCGGTGCTGGCGGTCCCGCCGAGCCTCGAGTTTGCGCGAGATCCGGCGCACACGCTCCTCGAGCTGCTCCTCCCGCTGCGCCAGCTTCCGCTCACGCTCTGCCATTCGCTTCGCGGCCTCGCGGAGCTGGCGCTTGGCCTCCGCGATCTCGTGCAAGCCCTCCGCATGGGCGCGCCGGCGCTGCTCGAGCACCGTCGGATCGAGCGTCTCGGTTGACGCATCCGCCTTGTGGCTGCCGGTGCGCCTGCGCACGAACCTCGTTGTAGCACCGCGCGTTTTGCCGTGGGGCATAGGTGAGCAGAAAAGGACGTTGGAATGAGAATGCGGGTCTGGGTCGCGCTCGGGACGATCTACGTCGTCTGGGGCTCCACGTTCCTCGCGATCGCGGTGGTGGTTCGGGATCTGCCGCCGTTCTTCGCGATGTCGTTCCGGCACCTGATCGCCGGGTCGCTGCTCTTCGCGTGGGTGTGGTTCCGGCGGAAAGGCCCCCTCGAGCTCGGGTGGCGTCAGTGGGGCGCGGCGGCGATCTTCGGGGGCTGCCTCTTCCTGGTCAGCCACGGCGCCCTTGCTTGGGCGCAGCAGGAGGTTCCTTCCGGCATCGCCGCGCTCCTCGTCGGGACGATCCCGATCTGGTTCGCCGTGCTCGCCTGGCTCTTCTTCGGCGAGCGCCTCGGAGGGAGGGCGCTGGTGGGGCTCGTCCTCGGCTTCGCGGGGCTCGCGCTGCTCGTCGACCCCACCGGGGAGCGCGGCGCGAAGCCGCTCGGCGCCCTAGTGATCGTGATCGGCGCCTTCACCTGGGCCGCCGGCTCGCTGTGGTCGCGGAGCCTGCCGCTGCCGAAGGACACGCTCCTCGCGGCGGCGATGGGGATGCTCTGCGGCGGCTCGCTGCTGTTCCTGACGGCTGGGGTGACCGGGGAGCTCGACGACGTCCACTTCACCCGCGACGCCCTCGCGGCGACCCTGTACATGGTCGTCGTCGGCTCGCTCGTCGGCTTCATCGCCTACGTCTGGCTGCTGAAGAACGCGCCGGCGTCGACCGTCTCCACGTACGCCTATGTGAACCCCATCGTGGCGCTATTCCTCGGTTGGACGTTCAACGAGGAGGTGATCACCGGCCGGACGCTCGTCGCAGCGGCCGCGATCGTCGTCGGCGTTGCCCTGATGGTGAGCAGGCCGACGGCGGAGCCGGCGCCTCGGCGGGAGCCCGCTCTGGCAGAGAAGTAGGCTCTCCCACTGGTGGAAGCGCCTCGCCCGGACATGGTGTCGAGCCTGAGCCGGCTTGCGCTCTTCGCCGACCTGACGACGGCGCAGCTGGAGTCGATCGCGCACCGGTTCGACGAGGAGGTCTTCGCCGAGGGCCAGCGCGTGATCCGCACCGGGCTCAGCGGCGGCGCGCTCTATGTGATCCTCGAGGGCGAGGCGGTGATCCGGATCGACGGGATCGAGCGCGCGCGATTCCGCCCGGGTGAGGTTTTCGGCGAGATCAGCGTCCTCACCGGCGAGCTGCCGAACGCGGACGTCGAGGCCGGGCCGATGCTCCGCTGCCTCGAGATCCCGGGGCCCGAGGTCGAGCCGTTCCTGGTCGAGTTCCCGAAGGTGATGTACCGGATGCTCCAGGCGGAGGCGCGTCGGCTCCGGATCACGACCCAATGGAAGTCGTAGACCGGCCCTCCCCGCCGGGGGACTACGACGTGGTGGTTGTCGGGAGCGGGCCCGCCGGACTCCAGACGAGCCACACGCTCTCTGCGCTGGGCGTGGGTCACGCGGTGCTCTCGCGGGACGATGGGCCCGGCGGGATGTTCCGCCGCTTTCCGATCTTCGAGCGGCTGATCAGCTGGACGAAGCCGGACGCGCCGGTCGACCGGCAGTCGCGGGAGTACGAGTGGTACGACCACAACAGCCTCGTCGGCGAGGAGCCCGGCGTGAGGGGGCTCGTGCCGAATTTCATGGACCGGACGTTCGACGTTCCGTCCCGGGCCGAGATGGAGGCCGCGCTCGTGGCATTCGTCGAGCGCGCGGGCGTCACGGTTCGCTACGGGTGCAGCTGGACGGGGACGCGGCGCGAGGGTGACGGCCGGCTCGTTCTGGAGACCACCGACGGCGAGTACCGCTGCCGCTTCGCGGTCTTCGCGCTCGGCGTAACCGAGCCCTGGACGCCGCCGATTCCCGGCGCCGAGCACGGGACGCACTACGTGCAGACGAAGCCGCCCGGCGCCTACCGGGACAAGCGGGTGGTGATCATCGGCAAGCGCAACTCGGGATTCGAGATCGGACACGGGCTGCTGCCGTGGGCCCGGGAGCTCGTACTCGTGTCACCCCGCCCGGTCCAGCTCGACATCCTGCCGCACTCGCCGCTCCGCCTCCGGTACCTCCAGCCCTACGAGGAGTACGTGCGCGGCGGCGCCGGCACGTTCGTCGTCGACGGCGCGATCGAGCGGATCGAGCGGTCGAACGGCCATCGGCGGGTGGTGGCGGAGGGGACGACACGGCCGGGGCGGCTCGTGTTCGACGCGGACGAGGTGATCCTGGCGACGGGGTTCAAGGCGCCGCTGCAGGACTTGCGGGAGCTCGGGGTCGCGACGGTGCTGAACGACCGCGTGCCGGCGCAGTCGCCGTTCTTCGAGAGCCTCTCAGCGCAGGGTGTCTTCTTCGCCGGGAACATCACACAGGGCTCGAAGGGCATGCGGAAGCACGGCGTCGGTCCGAACTCGACCTCCGTGAACGGGTTCCGCTACAACGCCCGAGTCCTGGCGCAGCATCTCGCCGAGCGCCTGGGGATGGCGCGAGAGCGCCCGACGGTCGAGCCGGAGGCGCTCGTCGACTTTCTGCTGCGCGAGCTCTCGTGCGCTCCGGAGCTGTGGATCCAGAAGAACTTCCTGGCGCGCGTCGTGTCGACCTGCGACGACGGACTGCGGGACGAGGGGATCCTGCCGCTCGAGCACTTCCTGGACGCGGCCGGGCCCGATGCAGTCGCGGCGGCGATCGAGATGGACCCGCGGGCGGTGATCCACCCGACGCTCTACCTCCGGCGCGACGGCCGGATCGAGGAGCACGAGCTCCCGCCGCATCCCGTGCACGCCTACGGGGGGCCGGCCTACGTCCGCGAGGCGGTCTCGATCCTGAAGCCGCTCACCGGATGATCGTCGCCACCCTCGGCGACTCGATCACCGAGGGCTCGCCGCTCCTGCACCGCACGGAGGGCGGGGATCCACGCAGCTCGTGGCAGCACTGGGCCGCCAAGGCAGATCCGAGCCTCGAGTTCCGCGTCTCCGGCGTCTACGGAGAGCGGACGGATCAGATCGCGGAGCGGGTCGAGGAGTGCGCGCGCGGCGCGGATGTCCTGATCGTCCAGGGCGGGATCAACGACATCGCGCAGGGCCGGTCGGTGGTCGAGGCCGCGGGTAACCTCCGCTCGATCATCCGGCGCGTCAAGGAGCTCGTCCCGCGAGTCCTCACCGTCGACGTGCTGCCATGGAACAACGGCTACCCGGGCGCCGAGCCCGAGATCCGGCAACTGAACGAGCTGATCCGCGAGCTCGCCGCGGCGGAGTCGGTCGCCGTGCTGCCCTTCCACGACACGCTCGAGGATCCCGAGCGGCCCGGGCGGATGCGCCCGGAATGGACGGACGACGGAGACCACCCCTCGATCGAGGGCTACCGCCGACTCGGCGAACTCGCGTTCAGGCTCTAGCTCTTCTTCGCCGCGGCCTTGCCGCCTTTCCGGCCTGCGGCCTTCTTCTGCGCTGTCGTGCCGCCCTGCTTCGAGCTCGACCGGGACGACGAGGAGTGCGAGTTCTTGCCGCCGCGGCTCGAGGAGCCCGGCGAGTTGGCGATCTTCGCGGCCCGCTCTTTCGACATGCCCTTGTCTTTCAGGGCCTCGTATTGCTTCTCGTTCTTGACGTTCGCCTTCTTGCTCGGCATCCGAACCTCCTCGGTCGATTCGCCAGCGTTGTTCCCGCGCCGCAGCTGCGGAAACCGGGGGTCAGCGGGCGAGCGTGACCTTGCTGAGGCCCCGGGGCTGGTCCGGGTCGAGCCCGCGCGCCCGCGCCAGCGCCCAGGCGAAGAGCTGGCCGGGGACGACCGAGAGCAGCGGCGCGAGGAGCCGCGAGCCGAGGTTCGGCAGCGGCAGCGAGAAGGCGGCGTCGGGGACGGCGGCCGCGGCGGAGCCGGTCGCGATCAGCGCCGCGCCGGCCTCACGAGACCGGCGTGCCGCCTCGACCACCGCCGGGAGCGTCTCGTCGTCGGAGGCGATCGCCCAGACCGGGAACAGCGGGTCCAGCGCGGCGACGGGGCCGTGTGAAAGGTCGGTTGCGGTCAGCGGCTCGGCCGCGATGCGGGTCGTCTCGAGGAGCTTCAGCGCGGTCTCTCGCGCCGTGGCGAACTCGGGGCCGCGGCCGACCACGAACATCCGGCCCGTGAACGCCAAGGCTGAGGCGACCGGCAGCACGCGGCGCTCGAGCACGGGCAGCAGCTCGGCCAGCTCCTCGGCGACGAGGCGGATCCCGGCCGAGAAGCGTGGGCCTCGCCCGGCCGCGTGCGAGGCGAGGAGCCCGAGCGCCGCCACCTGGTTCAGGTACGTCTTCGTCGCCGCGACGGCGTGCTCGGGACCGGCGGCGAGCGGCAGAACCGCCTCCGCCGCCTGCGCCAGCTCCGAGCGCGGGTCGTTCGTCAGGGCGACCGTGAGAGCGCCGTTCGCCCTCGCGCTCTCGATGTAGGCGACGACGTCCGGGGTGCGGCCCGACTGGGAGAGCCCGATCGCCGTCGTCCCGCTCATCTCGACGGGCATCCCGTAGTGGACGGACAGCGAGATCGAGTCGCGGAACGCCGTCCAGTGCGGTCGGAGGCCGAAGGCGTAGACGCCATAGGAGGCGGCGTTGTCGGAGGAGCCGTGCCCGACCATCCGCACGGTCGTGGCGTCGCGACGGTGCATCAGTTCGGCGACACGCGCGAAATCGGCCTCGTGCTCGAGCAGCCGCAGCAGGGCGCCGGGCTGTTCGTGGATTTCTGCCAGGAACCGGGCGCCGGCCTCCGGGGCGGGCTCGGCTTCGACCGCCTCAGGCAACGACGCGTTCCTGCCCGCCGACGAGCACGCGGTCGATCTGGAGGTTGTCGTCGACGACGACGATGTCGGCCGGCGCGCCAGGTGCGAGGTATCCCGCATCCGTCGCCCCGAGGACCGTGGCCGGCACCGTCGAGGCCGCGGCGAGTGCATCGCCCAGCGGCGCCCCGAGGGCGTGCAGGTTCCGGACGGCCTCGATCATCGTCAGGACGCTGCCGGCGAGCTGCCCGTCAGGCCCTCGCGCGACCCCGTCCCGGATCTTCACCTCGAAGCCGCCGAGGCTGTAGGAGCCGTCCTGCACGCCGGCGCCGGAGACCGCGTCGGTGACGAGGGCGACGCGTCCCGCTGCAGCGCGCCAGACCAGCGCGGCGGTCTCCGGCGCCAGGTGAACGCCGTCGAGGATGGCCTGAACGACGACGTCCTCTCGGGCAAGTGCTGCGCCCGCGATGCCCGGGTCGCGGTGGCGGAGCGGGCGCATGGCGTTGAAGAGGTGGGTGACGGTATGGACGCCTCGGTCGAACGCGTGGTTCGCCTCCTCGGCCGTGGCGTCGGTGTGCCCGCACGACACGGTGACGCCGCGCCGGAGCAGGAGGTCGATGAGCTCATCGGCCCCCTCCAGCTCCGGCGCAAGAGTCACGAGTCGGATCCGACCCGACGCGAGCAGCCGCTCGAGCAGGGCAGGATCAGGCTCCCGGCGCGCTAGGGGAGGATGCGTGCCGAGACGGCCGGCTGCGAGGAACGGGCCCTCCAGGTGGATCCCAAGGATCCGCGGGCCCTCTCCCGTCGCCGGGACTTCCTCGATCGCCGCGAGGAGCTGCTCCTCGGGCGTGGTGATGAAGGTGGGAAGGTAGGCGGTGACGCCGGTCTCGAGCAATACCTCGCCGGCGCGCCGGTAGCCGGCGGCGTCCGAGTCGAGGAAGTCGACACCACCGAAGCCGTTCACTTGCAGGTCGATGAAGCCGGGCGCGGCGATGCCGCTGCCGTTCCGGCCGGCGAGGCCGACGCCCGTGACGTGGCCGTCGGTCACCTCGACGTCGCCCGGCAAGAGGGCGCCGTCGACGAGGGCTGCCTCGACGCTGAGTCTCATCCCTGCAGCGCCAGTCGGACGTTGCCGTCCGCCTGCTCCAGCCGCATGCGCGCGGCGGCCGCGTCCACCCCAGCGAGCAGCACGACGATCGCGACCTTGACGTTTCCGTCCGCCGCTTCGAGTGCGGCGTCGACCTCGTCGGGCGAGGCGCCCGTCGCCGTTCGCACGATCCGGTGGACGCGCGCGCGAAGCTTCTCGTTCGCGGCGGCGACGTCGACCATGAGGTTCCCGAAGGTCTTGCCGAGCCGGATCATCGAGATCGTCGAGATCGCGTTGAGGACGAGCTTCTGCGCCGTCCCGGCCTTCAGCCGCGTCGACCCCGCGATGAACTCGGGGCCGACGACGACGGCGAGCTCGAGGTCGGCGACTGCCGCGAGCTCCGAGTCGTTGCTGGAGACGACGGCGACGGTCAACGAGCCGGCCTCGGCTGCCGCCTCGAGGGCGCCCACGACGAAGGGGGTCCGCCCGCTGGCGCTGATCCCGACCACGGCATCCGCGGCGGAGACGTCCAGCGCCTGGAGCTCGGAGGCGCCTGCAGCGCGGTCGTCCTCGGCGGCGGGGTCGGCGGCCACGACTGCGAGGACCTGCCCCGGCGCCGTCGAGAAGGTGGTTTCGCATTCCTGGGCGTCGAGCGCGGCGAGACCGCCGGAGGTCCCAGCTCCGGCGTAGATCAGGCGACCGCCGCCCCTGAGGCGCTCGACGATCGCGTCGATCGCCCGAGCGAGGGCCTGGCGCTGCCGCCGGACCGCGTGCGGCGCGTCCTCGTCCGCAGCGCTCATCAGCTCGAGTAGCTCCGCGGTCGATCGCTCCTCGTAGGCCCTGTCCGCGGCGCCGCCCGCCTCGGTTACGAGGCGATCGAGGTTCTCGGGTGCGCGGGTGCGGGCGCCGTCCGCCACGTCGCCGCAGTGTACGCAGAGTTCGGGCCGGTGGTCAATACCACTCTTTGCACGGCCGGGCGAGGGTGGTATTGTCGCAGCCCAGTGGCCGGGATCGCGATCGAAGGCGTCACGAAGTCGTTTCCGAACGGCTACGCCGCGGTCCGCGACCTCAGCCTGACGATCGACGACGGCGAGTTCATGGTGCTCGTCGGGCCCTCCGGCTGCGGCAAGACGACGCTGCTGCGCCTGATTGCCGGCCTCGAGCAGGTGACCGCGGGGCAGATCGCGATCGATGGTCAGGACGTCACCGACCGCCCGCCTCGGAAACGCGACGTGGCGATGGTGTTCCAGAGCTACGCGCTCTACCCGCACATGAACGTTCGGCAGAACCTCGGCTACGGCCTCAAGGTGCGGCGGACGCCGAAAGCCGACATCCGGAACCGCGTGGAGGAGGTCGCCGCGCTGCTGGGCCTGACCGAGCTCCTCGACCGCAAACCGGCGCAGCTCTCCGGCGGCCAGCGCCAGCGGGTGGCGATGGGCCGGGCGATCGTCCGCCAGCCGCGGGCGTTTTTGATGGACGAACCGCTCTCGAACCTCGACGCGAAGCTGCGCGTCGGTATGCGCGCTTCCCTCTCCGAGCTGCACGCTCGCCTTGGCGTCACGACCGTCTACGTAACCCACGACCAGGTCGAGGCGATGACGCTGGGCCAGCGCGTGGCGGTGATGCGCGACGGCCGGATCCTGCAGGTCGATCGGCCGCAGCGGCTCTACGAGGAGCCCCAGGACCTGTTCGTGGCGGCCTTTATCGGGTCACCGGCAATGAACCTTGCGGAGGCGCGGATCGACGGGGACGAGGTCGTCTTCGGCCAGTTCCGCGTTCCGCTCGACCCCGACCGGCGACCGGCGCCGGAGATCGGCGAGGTTGTCGTCGGGATCCGTCCCGAGGCCTTCGAGGACGCCGCGTTCTGCGGGAAGCCGCTGCCGACGGTTGAGATCACCGTCGCCGTGCTCGAGGAGCTCGGCGCCGACTCTTTTGCGCACTTCCGTGTGGATGCGCCGCCCATCACTGCCGAGTCGCTCGAGGCCGACGACGACGCGACGCTCCTCGCGGAGCCGAGCGCGCTCTTCAGCGCCCGCCTCGATCCGAAGACCCGCGCGACGGTGGGCGAGCGACTCACGCTCGCCGTCGACCCTTCCGAATTCCACTTCTTCGACCCGAAGTCCGGGGCGTCGCTGCTGGGCGCAGCGGAACCGGCGGAGGCGATGGACTTGACCACTGTTCTCGCCGGGCGAGAATGACCAAGCAGAGCGAGACCCGCGAACGCGTCCTCGACCTGATCGAGCGCCTCGGCGTCGGTGAGGCGATTCCGTCGGAGCGCCAGTTGAGCGGCGACCTCGGTGTCTCGCGCCTCACGGTGCGCGCCGCGCTGGACGACCTGGTGCGAGAGGGCTTCCTCGCGCGCCGGCAGGGCGCGGGCACCTTCGTCTCGGAGCCGAAGATCGCGCAGGAGCTGACGATGACCTCGTTCACCGAGGACATGCGGAGGCGCGGGATGGAGCCGTCCAGCAAGACCCTCGAGCTCAAGACTGTTCCTGCCGGAGCCCGTCTCGGGCGGCTCCTCCATGTCTCGCCGTCCGAGTCGGTCGTGGTCGTGAAACGGCTCCGTTATGCGGATCGAGAGACGATGGCGATCGAAACGCTGCATGTGGCGGAAGCGCGCGTCCCGGGCCTCTCGGCAAAGGATCTCGAGCGGCGGTCGTTCTACGAGCTCCTGGACGAGCACGGGATCGCCGTCGTCGGGGGCACGCAGGCGATCGAGCCGACCGTCACGAACGAGGAGGAGTCGGCCGCCCTGGGCGTGCCGCTCCACTCGCCGGCGTTCCTCTTCGAGCGCACGACGCGCGCCGCCGACGGGACGATCGTCGAGTACGTCCGTTCGATCTACCGCGGCGACCGCTACCGGCTCGTCAGCGAGCTGACGCGGCCCCAGGAAGCACGCCGCGCCGCCGGGATCGCCGCCGTCGGCCGCTGACGAAAATGTCTCCAACTGGGTTGACACGATCGCTGGTTTGTGCCAGTGTCCCGCCGTGTGGCCGACTGGTATGAACCACTTGGCGGCGAGATATTTCCGGCCCCAGGCCACCGGGGAAGATCGGGTCAATGGCCGCCGCAACGTACTGGGGGTATCTGAATGAAGCGACTCACCATCGGAGGAGCCCTCGCGCTCGCTGCGGCGCTGCTCGTCTCTGCCGTGGCAGCCTCCACGAGCTCCTCCAGCCCCAAGCGTCAGTCGGCGACGAAGGTCGTCATCTGGCTCCAGAACGACGCCAAGAATGGCTGGGAGCAGATGGTCACCTCCACGAACGACGCGTTCAAGGCGAAGCACCCGGGCGTCGAGGTCGACGTGCAGTACCAGGGCTGGGGTGACCACCTGACGAAGTTCGACGCCGCGCTCGCCGGCGGTACGGCGCCCGACGTGATCGAGTTCGGCAACACGGAAACGACCCGCTACATGGCGGGGCGGCTCCTGCAGGATCTCACGGCGCAGACCAAGTCGTTCCCGAATTCGAAGACCTGGCTGGGTGCGCTGAAGGACTCGTGCACCTACCGGGGCAAGCTCTACTGCGTCCCGTACTACGCCGGAGCGCGGGCGGTCATCTACCGCAAGGACCAGTACAAGGCCGCGGGTGTCAAGGGCACCCCGAAGAGCCTGGCGCAGTTCCAGGCGGCCGGCCGGAAGCTGATGAAGAAGTACGGAGCGCAGCGCAACTACTCGGCGCTGTACTTCCCGGGTCAGTACTGGTACGCCGCGATGTCCTTCGTCTACGACTACGGCGGCAAGATCGCCGAGTTCAAGAGCGGGAAGTGGAAGGGCACGCTGACCTCGCCGCAGGCGATCAAGGGCCTGACGCAGATGAAGGCGACCGTCCGGGCGCTCTCCCGGGCGAGCAAGACGACCGACGAGGCCAACCCGCAGCAGGCGCTCGTCTTCTCGAAGGGCCGCGTCGGCTCGTTCATCGGGAACGGCTGGGAGTGGCCGTACGCACTCGACGAGAAGGTCGGGGACCCGTCCCTCAAGAACAAGATGAGCGCGTACCCGATGCCGAGCCACGTTGCCGGTAAGTACATGCCGACGTTCCTCGGCGGGTCCGACGTCGCCGTTCCGGTGACGAGCAAGAACAAGGCCCTCGCCTACGACTGGATCCGGATCTTCACGAGCGCGTCCTCGATGCGGAAGATCGCGACGATCGGCAAGCAGATCCCGAACACCACGACCCTCGCCTCCGTCAACGCGGGGAACCCGCAGCTGGCGCCGTTCACGAACGCGTCGAAGTACAGCTGGTTCGTGCCGACGGCACCGAACTGGGTGAAGGTCGAGAATGCACGTGTGCTGAAGAACCTGGTTCAGGCGATCGTCACCGGGCGGCAGAGCGTCGCCAAGGCGGCGAAGAGCGCCAGTGACCAGATCACGAAGATCCTCAATCAGCCTGTGACGTGAGCTCCGGGCCGGGAGGCGAAGCCGGCTTCCCGGCCTCCGCGGTCGCCGCCGCCGGGCCCCATGTGGCCCGGCGGCGACCCCGTGCCGTAGGGGAGCGCACGCTCCACGCGCTCGCGCCGTACCTCCTTCTCGCGCCCGCCGCACTCGTGATCGTCGCGGTGCTGGGCTATCCGCTCTACCTCGTCGGCCGTCTGTCCTTCGAGCAGTTCGGGCTCGCCGAGCTGATCACGAAGAAGGGGACGTGGATCGGCCTCGACAACTACTCGCGACTCTTCCACGAGCGCCAGTTCTGGACCGTCCTCCTGCGGACGATCGTCTTCACGGTCGTGAATGTCGGACTGACGATGATCCTGGGGACGTTCGTCGCGATCCTGCTGACGAAGCTCGGGCGCTTCATGCGCCTGCTCCTCTCGACGGGCCTCGTCCTCGTCTGGGCGATGCCCGTGGTCGTCGCCGTGAACATCTTCCGGTGGATGGTCGACTACGAGTTCGGCGTCCTCAACTGGACGCTGACGAAGCTACATCTCGGCGATTTCATCAACAAAGACTGGTTCGCGAACCCTACGACCGGCTTCGTGGTGATCACCGCGCTCATCGTCTGGGGCGCGATCCCGTTCGTCGCGATCACGATCTATGCAGGGCTGTCGCAGGTGCCGGCCGAGCTGCTCGAAGCGGCGGAGATCGACGGCGCCAGGCGCTGGCGGGCATTCAAGGACATCACCTTCCCGCTCCTGCTCCCGATCTTCGTCATCCTCACCAGCCTCTCGATCATCTGGGACTTCCAAGTCTTCAACCAGATCTGGCTGATTCGGGGGAGCGAGCCCGAGGAGAGCTACTGGCTGATGAGCGTCTACTCGTTCTTCGAGGCGTTCAAGCTCGGGGAGTACGGGTACGGCGCCGCCATCGCGGTGGTGATGGTGGCGGTCATGTTCCTCGCCACCTTCGTCTACCTCCGCCAGATGATCCGGATGGGGGAGACGCGGTGAGTCGCCGCACCCTCGGTCGGATCGGATGGAACGCGCTCGCCCTGCTCGTCTTCCTCGTGATGATCTTCCCGGTCTACTGGATGATCTCGACGGCGTTCAAGGAGGGGCGGAACATCCTCGCCGACACGCCGCAGTTCGTCCCCCACCCGGCGACGCTCTCGAACTTCGGCGACGCCATCCACCGCGAGTACTTCTGGGACGTCGTCAAGAACAGCCTGATCATCGTGACGGCGGTCGTCCTCATCTCGCTCGTAGTGGCCTTCCTCGCCGCGTTGGCGCTGGCGAAGTTCCGCTTCTACGGCCGCGGCGCGTTCATCGTCCTGATCCTCGGTGTGCAGATGGTGCCGCTGAACGCGCTGATCATCCCGCTCTACATCCAGTTGAGCAGGGCCGGTCTCGTCAACCAGCTCAGCGGTGTGATCATCACCTACCTGACCTTCGTGCTCCCGTTCACGGTCTGGACGCTGCGCGGCTTCATGCTCGGGATCCCGAGGGAGCTCGAAGAGGCGGCGATGGTTGACGGCAGCAGCCGCATGGGCGCCTTCCTCCGGATCCTCCTGCCGCTGATCGCGCCTGGGATGGTCGCGACGTCGATTTTCGCCTTCATCCAGGCGTGGAACGAGTACCTGATCGCATACGTGTTCCTGAACGACCCCGAAAAGCAGACGATCACCGTCTGGCTCGCCGACTTCACGACTCAGCGCGGCACCGACTGGGGCCCGCTGATGGCGGCGGCCACGCTGACCGCGCTGCCGGTGGTGGTCTTCTTCCTCCTCGTCCACCGGAAGATCGCGTTCGGCCTCACCGCAGGCGCCGTACGGGGGTGAACGCGGAGCTCGACCGGCTCGCCGCCGGGACGCTGCTCGCCGGGTTCGAGGGAACGAGCGTTCCCGCGTCCCTCCACCGCTGGCTCGACCTCGGGCTCGGCGGCGTCTGCCTCTTCGCCCGCAACGTCGAGAGCCCCGAACAGCTGGTGGCGCTGACGACGGAGCTCGAGGCGCGCCGCCCCGGGCTCGTGATCTCGATCGACGAAGAGGGCGGCGACGTCACGCGGCTCGAGGCGCGCGAGGGCAGCTCATACCCGGGCAACTGGGCGCTCGGCGTTGCCGACGATCAGGGTTTGACCGAGCGCGTGGCCGCAGCGATCGGCGCCGAGCTGCGCGCGGTCGGTGTGAACCTCGACCTGGCGCCCGTCGCCGACGTGAACGTCAACCCGTCGAACCCGATCGTCGGCGTCCGCTCGTTCGGGGCGGATCCGGAGCTCGTGGCGCGGCACGTCGGGGCCTTCGTGACCGGGCTCCAGTCGAGCGGTGTCGCCGCGTGCGCGAAGCACTTTCCGGGACACGGGGACACCGTCGAGGATTCGCACCTCGCGCTGCCGACGGTCGAGCGCGACGACGCGGCGATGGCCGCGGCGCTCATGCCCTTCCTGGCTGCGATCGAGGCCGGCGTTCGCGCGGTAATGACGGCCCACATTCGCGTCGCCGGACTGGACGAGGCGCCGGCGACGCTCAGCCGCGAGCTCCTGACGGGAGTGCTCCGCACCGAGCTCGGGTTCGACGGCGTCGTCGTCTCCGATGCGCTCGAGATGCGCGCGGTCAGCGGGACGGTGGGCGTCGAGGAAGGCGGGGTGCGGTCGCTCGGAGCAGGCGCCGACGCGCTCTGCCTGGGCCACGATCTCGAGCCGGACGCGGTCCACGCCGCCGTCGTGGAGGCGGTCTCGTCGGGCCGGCTCCCGGAGGAGCGCCTACGTGAAGCGGCCGCGCGGGTGCAGGGCCTGACGGCGGAGCAGCGCGCGCCTGCGACCGAGCGGGACCCCGGGCTCGGCCTGGAGGCGGCGCGCCGGGCACTGAAGGTCGACGGCGACGTCGGGCTCGGGCGACCACCGGTCGTCGTCGAGCTCGTGCCCGAGGCATCCATCGCCGCGGGTGACGCCTCACATGGTCTCGCCGACTCCCTCGAGGGGGCGGAGGCCCTTCGCTTTGCCGCCGAGCCGCTCGATCCACGCGCGGTGGCCGCGGATCACTTCGACCGCCAGCTCGTGATCGTCGTCCGGGACGCGCACCGCCACGACTGGGAGCGGCAGACGGTCGAGGCGTTCCTCGAGGCGGCGTCGGACGCCGTCGTCGTCGAGGTCGGCGTGCCAGTCTGGCGTCCCGAGACCTCGCGCTTTCTCGCCACGCACGGGCACGGCCGGGCGAACCTGCTCGCCGCCGCCGAGCTCCTGCAACCGCGCTCGTCCTAGCCCAGGATCGTCTGCAGGTAGGCCAGCACGTCCTCGAGCTCCTGGCCCTGGACGAGGTTGGCCGGCATCCCGCCACCGCCGTTCTGAATCTGCGTGCGGGCGTCCTCGATCGAGACCGAGGCACCGTTGAGGTCGGGACCGACGCCCGTCTCGTGGCAGGCTGCGCACTTGTCTGCGAAGAGCGCCTGGCCTCGCGCGGCCGGTGTGGTCGCGCCCGAGACGGTGCCGGTCTTCGCCTCCGGCTTCGCCGGATGCAGGAGGGCCAACGTCAGGACCGTGCCCGAGACGGCGACGAAGAGGATGGCGGGGAGCGCGAGCAGCCTGAAGCGGCGTGAACCCACGGGTCGATCGTAATAGGGTCACGACGTGCCGTTTTCGAGTGTCGAGTCACGCTACATCGACCTCGTCACGAGCGTGTTCTCGACCCCGATCGCCTTCAAGGCCTGGTTCGCGACGGCGGCTGCGCTCTTCGCCGTCGTCCAGGTGCTGACCGGCGCGCGGATCTTCGGGAAGCTGACCGGGATCGTCCCGGTGCCGCCGCCGCGCGTGAACCGGATCCACCGCTGGTCTGGCCGCCTCGCGATCCTCTGCACGCTCCCGGTCGCCTTCCACTGCATCTTCATCCTCGGCTTCCAGACCGACGGCGCGCGCGTGCTGATCCACTCGCTGCTCGGGACGTTCATCTACGGCGTCGTCGCGATCAAGCTCTTCTTCGTGCACGATCGCGACCACCCGCGGTGGACGCTGCCGCTCGTTGGCGGGACGCTCTTCACCGTGCTCGCGCTGCTCTGGAGCACCTCGAGCCTCTGGTACTTCACGCAGGTTCGGTTCGGGTTCTAGCGGCGACGCGGCGCGACCTGACCGGCGTGACGAAGATGGCGACGCACGCCGCGACCGCGGCGCTGAAGGCGCTGATCCAGAACGCGGTCGAGAACGCCGACTCGGCGGGCACGCCGGTCGAGCCGATCGTGTCGGCGGTCAGGATCGCGGCGCCGACCTGGCCGCCGATCACGCCGCCGACCGTCCGCATCACGGTGTTCATGCCGGTAGCGACGCCCGTCTCCGTCGGGCGCACGGACTGGACGACGATGTTCGCCATCGCCGCGAAGGTCATCGGCAGGCCGCCGCCGAGCACGAGCATGCCGAGCACGATCTGCCACGGCTCGGCATGCCACTCCGCGAGGATCGCGAGCCCGGCGCTGCCGAGCGCCATCCCGAGGCAGAGCGTCCACTTCGGGCCCCAGCGCGCGCTGAGCACGCCGCTCAGCGGCCCGGTGAAAAAGCCGGTGACGGCCGCCGGGAGGAGGTAGAGGCCGGTCTTCGTGGCGGAGGCGTTGAACCCATAGTCGGCGAGGGCCGCCAGGTCGGACGGCAGGCCGCGTGGGAGCTGCAGCAGGGTCGGGATGAGCACGAACGAGCCGAAGAGCGCGAAGCCGGCGATCAGGCCGGTCACGTTCGCGAACAGGACCGGTCGCCGGGCGAGCATTCGCATGTCCACGAGCGGCTCCGGGACCCGCCGCTCGACGATCACCCAGGCCGCCAAAGCGACGGCGGCCAGGGCGAAGAGGCCGAGGATACGAGCCGAGAGCCAGCCCCAGTGCTCGCCCTCGGTGAGTGCGAGGAGGAGCGAAAGCAGCGTCAGCGAGAGGAGGGCGGCGCCGGGCACGTCGAGCCGCGACGGCGTCTTGATCGGGGACTCGGGGACGAAAAGGTGGACGAGCACGATCGCGATCGCCACTCCGGTCGCGCCGACGACGAACAGCCAGCGCCAGCCCAGGTGGTCGATGATCACGCCCGAGAGCGCGAGGCCGAGCCCGCCGCCGACGCCGAAGACGGCCGAGACGGCGCCGATCCCCGTGGCCACCTTCTCCGGCGGGAACTCGTCCTTGATGATCGCAAAGGCGAGCGGGAAGACTGCGGCGCCGCAGCCCTGAAGGATGCGGAAGCCGATCAGCACGCCGATGTTCCAGGCGAAGATCGCGCCGAGGCTGCCCGCGAGGAAGATGCAGAGGCTGATCAGGAGCATCCGCTCCTTCCCGTGCTGGTCGCCGAGCTTGCCGAAGAGCGGCGTCGCGACCGAGGCGGAAAGCAGGAAGCCGGTGAGGAGCCACGCGGACCACGCCGCGGTCGTGTCGAATTCCCGCTGGAGGATCGGCAGGGCCGGGATGACCATCGTCTGCTGGAGCGCGAACGCGACCCCGGCCAGGATCAGGACGGCGAGGGTGACGTTGTAGTGCTGCCGCGGAGGAGCCTCGTGGACGGGCGCGTCAGTATCCACGTCCATGAAGTCCTACCCGACGGTGGCGGTCCGAGACCTGCGGGTGCGGCGCGGCGGCCGCCCCGTGCTACCGGGGATCTCGCTCGAGGTCGCGTCGGGACGCGTCACGGGCCTCCTCGGCCCGAGCGGGTCCGGCAAGACGACGCTGATGCGAGCGATCGTCGGCGTGCAGATCGTCGAGAGCGGCGAGGTGACGGTGCTCGGACTGCCGGGCGGCTCGCCCGAGCTCCGGCTCCGTGTCGGCTACGTCACGCAGGCGCCGTCGGTCTACGGGGACCTGACCGTGCGCGAGAACCTTGCGTACTTCGGGCGGATCCTGCGGGCTCCGCCGGAGCGCGTCGAGGAGGCGCTCGCGACGGTGGCGCTGGAGGGGCGCGCGGACCAGATCGTGCGGACGATGTCAGGCGGCGAGCGTTCGCGGGTCTCGCTTGCGAGCGCGCTCCTCGGGCGTCCGGACCTGCTCGTCCTCGACGAGCCGACGGTCGGTCTCGACCCGGTGCTGCGTCGCGATCTGTGGCGGACGTTCCACGCGCTCGCCGAAGGCGGTGCGACCTTGCTCGTCTCCAGCCACGTGATGGACGAGGCGGAGCGCTGCCACGACCTCGTGCTCCTGCGCGACGGACGGGTCGTCGCGACCGGCTCACCGGACGAGCTGCGGCGCCGGACCGGACGCGAGAATCTCGAGCAGGCCTTTCTCGTGCTGGCGGAGGCCTCGTGAGCCTCCAGACCACATTGGCCACGGGCTCCCGGGTGCTGCGGCAGGTGCGGCGCGACCGGCGGACGCTGGCGCTCGTGCTCGTGGTCCCGCCGGCGCTGATGACTCTCTTCCGCTACGTCTTCGACGGACAGCCGGAGACGTTCAACCGCGTCGGGCCACCGATGGTGGGGCTCTTCCCGTTCGTCTCGATGTTCCTGGTTGCCTCGATCTCGATGCTGCGTGAGCGGACGACCGGGACGCTCGAGCGGCTGATGTCCCTGCCGCTCGCCAAGCTCGACCTGCTGCTCGGCTACGCGATCGCCTTCGCGCTGCTGGCCGTCGCCCAGGCCGCGTTGACGGCGGGCGTGTCGTTCGGCCTGCTCGGCCTCGACTCCGCGGGGCCGGTGTGGCTCGTCGTCGTCCTCGCCGTCGCGAACGCCGTCCTCGGGATGGCCCTCGGCCTCTTCCTCAGCGCCTTCGCGCAGACGGAGTTCCAGGCCGTCCAGTTCATGCCGGCGTTCGTGCTGCCGCAGGTGCTCCTCGCCGGCCTCCTCGTCCCGCGCGACAAGATGGCGCCGGTGCTCGAGGCGATCTCGTACGCGATGCCGCTGACCTACGCCTACGACGCCCTGGCACGCGCGACGGCCGACGAGCTCGGGCGGCGGCTCACGGTCGACATCGTCGTGATCTGCGCCTTCGTCGTGCTCTCGCTCGTGCTCGGGGCGACGACGCTCAGGCGCCGCACGGCCTGACGACCCGCCGTCCGAGCGATCTCGCCGCGGCCTTCTCCAGTAGCCTGATCCGGCGTGAGGCCCGCGGCTCGACGAGCGGCGCCTTGAGGAGCCGCCCGTAGACGACGAGCGCGGCCGTCTGGGTACCGAGCGCGCTCGGGGGTGGAAGCCGTCCGGGCCGTAGAGCGGCAGCCGCGGCTCGCAGCGCCAGGCCAGCCGCCACGCGTCGCCGGCCGGAAGGAGCGTCGCTCCGGAAGCGTCGGCCGCACGCCGGTAGGAGGCGATCACGTCCACGAGCGCGCCGCGCCGGTACGACTCCGGCCAGACGGTGAGCAGCGCGGCGCGAGTGCCGAACCCGCGCGGCCTCGTCGGCCCAGCGGATCGCCCACGCCCGAAGGTTCGACTGGCTCTCGGGCAGCGCCGAAGGCCCCTGCTGCATCACGATCACGTCCCAGTTCCCGTTCGCGAGCGCCGCCCGTGCGTCCCCCTGTGCCCAGTGGTCCTCGAGCGCGTAGCCGCCGAAGGCGACCGTTCGGTACTCGAGCCTTCGGCCGTGTGAGCGCGCGATCCGGGCGACGACTGCGGGGAGGTCGTTCGTCTCGGTCAGGCTGTTGCCCACGAACAGCACCCGCAGCGGCGGCGAGCTCGGCTTCGCCGCGGCTCCGGCCGACCAGACCACGAGCGTGAGCGCCGCGAGCAGCGCGACGCGCGCCGCCGCCGGAGCCGTCGCCGGTAGAGGTCGCGCCACGATTGGCTGAGGTCAATCGTGAGCGCGCGGCTCTTCGGCGGGACGACCTTGTAGCCGAGGTGGCGCAGGGCGAGGGGAAATTCGTCGCTGCCGTCGAGGAGGCTCGGGTCGCACAAGTGCGCGCGCCTGCCTGGCAAGACGCCCTTCTCGCGCGCCCACATGATGTGCCGGAGCGTCCGCACCGAGAAGAGCGTCGGAGCGCCGGTCAACAGGCAGCCCGTCTTCAGGAACCAGCCGAGCCCGCGAATGGAGCTCCGGCCGGAGACGCCGCCGACCCCGCCGATCCCGTCACCGAGTCGCTCAGCGGCAGCCGAGAGGAAAGTCGGAGCAAGGACGCAGCACGAGTCCATGACGAGGATCGCGTCCTCGTCAGCGAGCTCGCGCAGGACGATGTCGAGCACTTCGTCCGGCTCCGCGTCGACCACGATCAGGTCGGGTGGCGCGTCCTGAGCCTGAAGTGACCGGACCGCGGCCTGGATCTGTTCCTCCTCGTCGCTTGCGGGGATCAATGCGACGACCAGGCCGCGATCGGTCGGGCGACGCAACGCGCGGACGCGAAGGCCGAGCGCCGTGACGCTCGGATCGATCGGCGTCCACTGGGGGATGGGGTCCACGGGGAGAGGCTGGCAAGGCGGCGTGCGGGCTCGTTTGACCTGATCGCGTCAAAAAACCGGCCGAAATTGGGACCCGCATGAGGGTGTGGTTAGGAGGCCGTGAGAGCGCCGCTCATCGAGCACTCATCCGAGCGGCCTAGGGTCCGGCGCGTGAGGCTCGCTGTCGCCCTCTCCCTCGTCCTGGTCGCCGCGGCGTGCGGCTCGTCGGACGGTTCGTCGCTGCCGCAGGGGAGCGAGCCGGCCAACCTCGACCCGGCCGACTTCGTCTCTCACGTCGACCACCCGTACTGGCCAATGGCGCCCGGAAGCAGGTGGGTCTACCGCGAGGGGCCGCAGCGCGTCGTCGTAATGGTGACCGACCGGACGAAGCGGATCGAGGGAATCCCGGCGACCGTCGTCCACGACATCGTCACCGAGGACGGCGAGCTCGTCGAGGACACCTGGGACTGGTACGCGCAGGACAAAGACGGGAACCTCTGGTATCTCGGGGAGCAGACCAAGGAGTACGAGCAAGGGAAGGTCAAGAGCACGGAGGGCTCGTGGGAGGCGGGCGTGGACGGCGCGGAAGCGGGGATCGTCCTTCCCGCGAAGCCGGAGGTCGGGATGGCCTACCGCCAGGAGTACCTCGAGGGCGAGGCGGAGGACGAGGCTCGCATCCTGAGCGTGGACGAAAAGGCCGAGGTGCCGTTCGGCGCCTTCGACCACGTCCTGTTGACGAAGGACTTCACCCGCCTCGAGCCGGCTCTGCTCGAGCACAAGTTCTACGCCCGGGGCGTCGGGCCGGTGCTGACCGTCGCCGTCTCGGGCGGCTCCGACCGCGAGGAGCTCGTCAGCTTCACCGGTTAGGCCCGGCCGCGTCGATATCGTCGGGGCATGCCCGAGCTTGCGATCAGCCTCCGGGGAGCGGTCAAGCGTTACGGCGAGATCACGGCGGTCGACCACTTCGACCTGGAGGTGCCGATGGGCACCTGCGTCGGGCTGCTTGGCCCGAACGGCGCCGGGAAGTCCACGACGATGCGGCTCCTCACCGGGCAGTCGATCGCGGACGAGGGGGAGATCGTCGTTCTCGGGTTCACGATGCCCGACCAGTCGAAGATGGCGCGCGCGCTGAGCGGGGTCACGCCCCAGCTCGACAACCTCGACGTCACGCTCACGGTCGAGCAGAACCTGCTCGTCTTCACGCACCTGTACCGGATCCCGCGGAACGAGCGGAAGGACGCGATCGAGCGCGCGCTCGTGATGGCGAAGCTCGTCGACCGGCGCGACACCCGGGTGGACAAGCTTTCGGGCGGCATGCGCCGGCGTCTGCTGATCGCGAGGTCGCTCGTGCACCGGCCGCGCCTCGTGCTCCTCGACGAGCCAACCGTCGGGCTCGACCCGCAGGTGCGCCAGGAGCTCTGGGCACTGATCGACGCGCTCCGGACGGAGGGCACCACGATCCTGATGTCGACCCACTACATCGAGGAGGCGCAGCGCCTCGCCGACACCGTCACGATCATGTCCCACGGATCCGCGGTGGCGGTCGGGCCGCCGCCGGAGCTCGTGCTCGAACACGCGGGCCACGAGGTGATCGAGGTGTACGGGCCGCCGGCCCGCCTCGCCGAGGTGGAGGGCGAGGCCGGCGCCGCCGGGCTGCGCACCCGCCGGACGGGGACGAGCGTCTCGATCCTCGGGGTCGACGGCGCGAACGGCTGGTCCGAGCAGGGCGAGCGTCGCCCGGCGAACCTCGAAGACGTCTTCGTCCTCCTCACGGGCGAGGAGATCGCATGAGCGTCACGCCCGCCGTCGCCCGGCAGCGCCAGCTCCACCGGCTCGAACGCTCTGCTCTGACGGGCGTCCTCGTCCGGGAGATCGTGAACTTCTCGTCCTACTGGCGCTCGGCGACGTTCTCGTCGACGGTCGAGCCGACGATCTACCTGCTCGCGTTCGGCTTCGGCTTCGGCGCGCTCGTCAACAACATCAACGGCCTCGACCCGGTCCAGTTCGTCGCGACGGGCACGGTCGCCACCGCGGTGCTGTTCTCGGCGGCGTTCCCGGCGATGTTCGGGACCTTCGTCAAGTATCAGTTCCAGCGCACTTACGACGCGATTCTCGCCGCGCCGGTGGACACCGAGGAGCTCGTCTCAGCGGAGGCGCTCTGGGTGGCGACGCGCGCCGGCATCTACGGCTGCGTGCCGATGGTCGTGGCGATCTTCTTCGGGCTCGATCCGAGCTGGGGGATGCTCGCCGTGCCGCTGATCGGCTGGCTCTCGGGTTTCGGGTGGGCGTGCTTCGGGATCATGACCGCCGGCTTCGCGAAGTCGATCGAGAACTTCAACTACATCGTCAGCGCGGTGCTGACGCCGCTCTTCCTCCTCGCCGGCTCCTTCTTCCCGCTCTCCAACTTCCCGACGTGGCTCCAGGTGGTCGCCAACCTCAATCCGCTCCACCAGACCGTGGAGCTCGTCCGCGCCGCCGTCTTCGGGACGTGGGAGTGGAACGACATCGCACGCGCGGGGATGCTGGTCGTCTTCGGGCTCGTCATGTGGCGCATCGCGATCTACGCGATGACGCGAAAGCTCATCGACTGAGGACCGGCTTGAAGGCGCGGCCTACGGGCGTTTCTCCTGACGCTTAGCTGACCGGGGCCGTGCTCGGGACGCGCTCGTCGACCAGCACCTCGTACCGATCGACGCTGATGCGTCTGCCGGAGAACTTGTCCATCAGCTCGCCGAGCGCCTTCGGCATCTCCTCGTCGAAGATCTGCTCCGCTGCGAGCGCATTCGCCTCCGTGTCGAACAGGCTGATCGAGAGCGCCTTGCCGGAGTTGCGATCCGTGAGCTCCATGTGGCCCTGGATCCCCGTCATTCCCCGGATGATCGGCTCCACGATCTCCGTCGCCTGGTTCATCAGCTTCTCGTCGGCTGCGGGATCGGTGCTCTCGAAGGTGGCGATTCGAGCAAACATTGCTCCTCCTTCGTCGACGTGTTCCACCCTAGCGCCGGAGGGTCCGGAACGTGACCGAGTACCGCAGCTCCCGCCGACGCTAGCGAACGAGGCGCCGCGCGCCGACCAGGCTGCCACCGTAGTTTGAGCCACCGAGGCTCACCACCTGGACACGGGTGCCGCTGTGCGGCGCATGCACCATCCGGCCGCGGCCGAGGTAGATGCCGACGTGGCCGAGCCCCGAGAAGAAGAGGATGTCGCCAGCGCGGAGCGCCCGCCTCGGCACGCTCCGGCCCACCCCGTAGAGCGCGTACGAGCTGTGCGGGACGCTGACGCCGATACGGCCGTACGCCCAGTAGACGAGACCCGAGCAGTCGAATCCACTGGAAGGCGAGGTTCCGCCCCACGAGTACGGCACCCCCACGGCGCGGAGGGCCACTCTTGCGGCCCGCTGGCCGAGCGTCGGCTTCGGCGCGACGCGCTCGCGGCGCGGCGGCCCGTCCAGTGCGGCCCGCGCGCCCGGCGCGACGCAGCCGACGAGGAACGCGGCGAGTGCGAGCGCAAGCAGGCGGCTGCGGGCGGAGGGCGGCATCAAGAGGGAGCAAGTCGGGCCGCGTGTGCGGAACCCCCGCGTGCGGACGCAGCCCTGGCCTGTTCGTAAGCGCCGGACTGTAATCGGAAAATCGGCCGTGTCTATCCCCCAAAAGGCGTAGACCGGTGCCCCAGCAGTAGCCTTGGCTCGACCCCCGAAAGGAAAGGAGCGCAACGATGGCGCTGCAGATCGGCGACACCGCGCCGGACTTCCAGGCTCAGACGACCGAAGGACCGATCAGCTTCCATGACTGGATCGGCGACTCCTGGGCGGTGCTCTTCTCGCACCCGAAGGACTTCACACCGGTCTGCACGACCGAGCTGGGCTACATGGCGCAGATCAAGCCCGAGTTCGACAAGCGGAACGTGAAGATCATCGGGCTCTCGGTCGATCCCACGGGCAAGCACGAGCAGTGGGCAAACGACATCGAAGAGACACAGGGGGCCGCGCCGAACTACCCGATCATCGGCGACGACAACTTCCAGGTCTCGAAGGCCTACGGAATGCTCGCCTCGGACGTCTCGGGGGATCCCGCTGAGCGGACGCCCGTTGACAACCAGACCGTGCGCAACGTCTTCGTCATCGGCCCCGACAAGAAGATCAAGCTGATCCTCGTCTACCCGATGACTACGGGCCGCAACTTCGACGAGGTGCTGCGCGTGATCGACTCGCTGCAGCTGACGGCGAAGCACAAGGTCTCGACGCCGGTGAACTGGCAGCCGGGCGAGGACGTGATCATCGCCGGCTCGGTGTCGGACGACGAGGCGCGCGAGCGCTATCCGGAGGGCTGGCAGTCGCCCAAGCCGTACATCCGAATCGTCCCGTCGCCGCAGTAGATCCGGCAGGCCGGCCGTTCGGCGAGGAGCAGCTGATGGCGAGCTTCGAGGAGCTCCTCGAAAGGTGGGACGGCGAGACAGCGGTCATCCGGCGCGACCGGGAGAGTGGCGGCTGGATCTTCATCTGCGTCCACTCGACGCGCCGCGGCCCGGCCGGCGGCGGGACGCGGATGCGGGTCTACGGCCGGCCGGCCGACGGCCTCGCCGACGCGATGCGGCTGTCCGGCGCGATGACGCTGAAGCTCGCGGTCGCCGGCCTGCCGTTGGGCGGCGGGAAGGCCGTGCTCGCGGTCCCGGAGCTCCCGAGTGGTGAGGCGAGGCGTACGTTGCTGTTCCGCTACGCCGAGCTCGTGGATTCACTCGGAGGCACGTACCTGACGAGCTCGGACATGAACACGGGCGAAGCGGACATGGACGTGATCGGAGAGCGGACGTCGTATGTGTTCGGCCGCTCGCTGGACGCCGGAGGCTCTGGAAGCCCGGCGCCGCCGACGGCGACCGGGGTCTTCCACGGGATCCGGGCGAGCCTGTCGCACCTCGATGGAATCGACGACCCGGCGGGGCGGACGGTGCTTGTGCAAGGCGCTGGAGGCGTCGGCTCAGTGCTCGCGGAGCAGCTGGCGGCGGCGGGTGCGTCGGTCGTCGTCGCCGATGTGGACGCTGAGCGGGCTGAGCGCGTCGCCGGGGCAGTCGGCGGCACCTCGGTCCCGGCAGACGACGTGTACGACGTCTGGTGCGACGTCTACGCCCCCTGTGCCGTGGGCGCCACGCTCAACATCGACACGGTGCCGCGGTTGCGCTGCCGGATCGTCGCAGGATCCGCGAACAACCAGCTTCGGGAGCTCGAGGCGGCCGAGCTCCTCCGCGAGCGCGGGATCCTGTACGCACCGGACTACGTGATCAACGCGGGCGGTGCGATCGCGATCGTCGGCCTGGAGCAGCTCGGTTGGTCGCGGGATGAGCTCGATGCAGCCCTCTCCAGGATCGGCGATACGCTCCGCGCGGTTTACGAGCGTGCGGACACCGAGGGCAGCTCGACCGCCTCGGCGGCCGAGCGGCTCGCAGCCGAGCGGCTCGAGGCTTCGTAGCGGCGTAGGCTTCACGCGTGGGGGAGCGCCGCTCGAAGCACCTGGTCCTGATCCTCGCCCGCGAGTTCGCCTCGAACCTGGCGACGCCGACCGCGATCGCGGACGACGAGGGCCGGCTGGTCTTCTTCAACGAGGCGGCCGAGGAGGTGCTCGGGGGCCGGTTCGCCGACACCGGCGAGGTGGACATGGACGAGTGGACGGCCAGCTTTTCGCCGAGGACGCGGAACGGCGACCCGCTCCCGCCCGAAAGACGGCCGGCGAGGATCGCATTGAACGAACGGCGCTCCTCCCACGAGCAGTTCCGGATCACGGGCCGCGACGGCGTGGAGCGTGACGTTGCCGTCACAGCGTTCCCGCTCTTCGCCCACGAGGACGAGTGTGTCGGGGTGGTCGCCATCTTCTGGCGGGAGTGAGGGGGCCGGCGTGCGCGTGAAGGTCTGGGGGTGTCGCGGATCGCTGCCGACGCCGGGGCCGGAGACGGTGCGCTACGGGGGCAACACGTCGTGTATCGAAGTCGGTCTCGACGACGGCAGTGTGCTCGTGTTCGACGCGGGTACGGGAATCGTCGAACTCGGCGGCGAGCTGGCCCGCCGGGACGTGCAGAAGGTGCATCTGCTGCTCACGCATCTGCACCTGGACCACCTGGAGGGGCTCCGGTTCTTCGCGCCCATGTGGAATCCGGAGGTCGAGCTCAACATCTGGGGCCCGCCGTCGCCTGTCTCGAGCCTTCGCGAGCGGATCGCGCTCTCGTTCTCGCCGCCGCTCTTCCCGATCGATCTGCACGACGTCCCAGCCCAGGTGCGGTTCCTCGACGTCCCCCGGGAGCCGTGGGAGCTGGATGGAGCCTCTCTCTACGCCGACCTGCTCATGCACACGGGGCCGACGCTCGGCTACAGGATCGAGGCCGACGGGTTCGTGCTCGCGTACATGCCCGACCACGAACCAGCCCTCTTGGGCATCACGGGCCGGACGAGGGACTGGATTTCCGGCGCCGGAGTGGCCGAGGAGGCGGACGTGCTCCTGCACGACGCCCAGTACTCGGTGGAGGAGTACGAGCAGCGGATCGGGTGGGGCCATTCGAGCGTCGACGACGCCGTCCTCTTCGCCGACGCGGTCGGCGCGCGCGGGCTCGTCCTGTTCCACCACGAGCCTCGGCACGACGACCAGACGCTCGCGCGCCTCGAGGAGCGCGCCTGCGAGCTGCGCGGTGACCGCTACGAGCAGCCGCTGCTCGCGCGCGAGGGGCTGGTCGTTCCGGTCCCTACCCCGGCGCGCTAGGCGGAGCCGTCCCGGTCCTGCTTGGCGAGCTCCCGGGCGAAGAACCGGAGCGCGGTCTTCGTCTTCGTCTGCTGATCGCCCCCGAGGTCGACGCCCTGCTTCGCGAGGAACGCGCGCGCCTCGGCTGCGACCTGGAAGGCTTCGCCGGGCCTGCATTTCGTCGAGAGCTCGAGGATGCGCGAGCCGTCCGGGTAGAGCCAGAGCTCCGCCACCAAGCGGCGGCCGAGCTCCTCGCGCGTGAAGGGCAGCTTGAGCACGAAGACGGGTCCGAGCACGGCCAGGTCGTCGAGCGTCACGCCGCCTGGCGCATTGGCCGCGAAGAGCTCGCGTTGTGGGCGCGAGAAGAGTTTCCGCTGCCTCGACTTCCCGTCCACCGCTCTCGCGACCGCGTCGGATGGGAGCTTGCGCTTCATCGTCCCGGAGCAGACGAAGGCGCCGGGCATTGCGTCGACCTCGACTCCGAAGTCCGGCGACTCTCTCAGGGGCTTCGGAAGCTCCTGCGGAACGACGGGCCGGAGCTTCACGACCGAGTCGTTGCCCTTCCCTTGGATCCGGCGCGCCCGCACCACGAGCCCCTTCCGGTCGAGGTGGAGCTTCGGCGTGTCGAAGAAGAAGACCTGGCGGATCTGCGCGTCGAGCGGATCCAGGCGCAGGGCGCGGATCACCGAGCGCTGGCTCACCTCCGGGATGGTCAGCTTCAATTCCACGCTGTCCGCGCCGGAGATCAGGTCGAGCATTTCGCCCAGCTGCTGGTCGTCGAGCCTGGGCGTTGCCGTAGTCGTCGTCATCGTCACTCTAGGTTCCTCACCCTATTCCTCAGTGCCCTCCTACTGAAGTAGGAGGGCCGATCGTCGACTGGGTCGAGGGTGAATCCGGCCTCGGGACGACGACCTGCGGCTGGAGCGCGTCTATTCGGGGAACTGCTCGGGGTGGAAGGCGTAGGCCCACATCGACGTGGGCTCGATGCGCATGAACACGACGCCCTCGCCCCATTCGAACGGGCTCCAGCCGTAGATGTCGATCCAGGCCGGCTCGATCTCCTCGAC
>DATLQK010000044.1:0-11182 GCA_035535195.1 Gaiellaceae bacterium
GTACGCCGGCGCGACGCCGACGTTCCTGCAGACGAACTACGACCAGGGGATCAAGAACATCACGGTCCCGACGGCGACCTCGTCGACGTACTGCGTCCAGTCCGTCGTGGCCGGCCAGACCTGGCGCAAGAACGGCCCGGCGGCCGACCTCGAGGCCGTCGCCTGCTAGTCACGTTCAGTGCATGAGGAGAGTGGAGGGCGCCCACCGGGCGCCCTCTCTCGTTCCGGGGCCCGACTGCCGATAGAGCCGGTGTGGTAGCGGCCCCCACGACTCTTGCCGCGCGCGCCTGGACGCGCGCCCGTGTGGACGCGCTCGCGCTCCCGCTGCTCGCGGCGATCGTGAGCGTCTCGTTCGCGCTCCGCCTCGTCACCGGCTGGCTGCGTGCGACGCCAAACTACTTTTCCGACGAGTACCTCTACGCCGAGCTCGGCCGGTCGTTCGCCGAGTCAGGCCGGCCGCTGGTTCGGGGCGTCTCGATCGGGTTCCCGTCGCTGCTGCAGCCGCTGCTGACTGCTCCGGCGTGGCTGGCGGACGACGTCTGGCTCTCGTACCGGCTGATCCAGGCGCTCGGCGCTCTCGCGATGTCGCTGGCCGCCGTGCCGGTCTTCCTGCTCGCGCGCCGGCTCAGCGCCTCGGCTGCGCTCGCGCTCGGGGCCGCGGCGTTCTCGGTTGCGATCCCCGACCTGCTCTTCGCATCGTGGCTCACGGCCGAGTCGTTCGCCTACCCGCTCCTCCTCGGCGCCGTGCTCGCCGCCACCGTCGCGATCGCCGAGCCGAGCCGCCGGCACCAGCTCCTGTTCGTCCTTCTCGTCGGACTCACGGTCTTCACTCGGATCCAGTTCGTCGTGCTCCCGCTGTGCTTCCTGGCCGCGGTGCTGATCTCCGGCCTCCGAGAGCTGCGCGTGCGGGACGCGCTCCGGGAGCAGCGGCTCGCGCTCGCGCTCTTCGCAGCAGCCGGAGTCGCCGTCGCCGCTGCCGGATCGTCCCGCGTCCTCGGCCTCTACGGCGGGGTCTTCGACGAGCACGCCGGACTGCTGGGGCTCGCGAGCAGTATCGGGCTGAACGCGCTCGTGCTCGCGTATTCGTCCGGGTGGATCCTGGTGCCCGGCGCACTGCTCGCGCTCGCGCTCGCCCTCGCGCGGCCGCGGAACCGGTCGGAGCTGGCGTTCGCGGCGTTCTCTCTGCCGCTCGTCCTGTCACTGCTCCTGGAGGCGGGGCTCTTCGGGGCTGCCGACCACGCTCAGGAGCGCTACGTCTTCTACGCCCTGCCGCTCGCGGCCGTCGCCTTCTGTCTCTACGCAGCGCGCGGCTGGCCCTACCGGCTGCACCACGCGCTGCTCGCGGCGGCGCTCCTCACGGTGTCGGCGGTCGTGCCGCTCGCCGGCTTCGCCGCCGCCGAGGGCAAGGTGCACTCCCCGCTCCTGCTCGCCGCGTTCCAGGTCGAGCAGTGGCTCGGAAGCCCCGGAAACGGCTCGCTGCTCTTCGCCGCGGGCGCCGCGGCGCTCCTTGGCGCCGGCGTTCTCCTCTCGCGCGCGCCGCGCCTCGGCGGTCCCGTCGCGCTGATGCTCGCCGTCGCGGCCTCGGGCGCGATCTGGGCCTGCGCCGTGACGTTCGACCGCCAGAACTCGGTCGCGGTCCGGCAGGCCTTCCTGCCGGCCGATCCCTCCTGGGTCGACCGCGCCGGCCTCGACGACGTGCTCCTGGTCCGCGGCCCGCACGGCGTGAAGACGGAGGCGCTGGAGCAGCTCTTCTGGAACCGCTCGGTCGACCGCGTCGCGCTCCTCCCCGGCGCCGACCAGCTCGACCACGTGCACTCGCCGAGCCTCCGCGTCGCACCGGACGGAACGCTGCTCGCCGAGGGTCGGCCTCTCCGGCAGCCGGTCCTCCTCGACGGCTACGCCGGGACGATCCGGCTCGCGGAGGCCCGGCGCGTCGCCTCCTCGCCGTCGTTCTCGCTCTGGGAGCCGCGCGGCGAGGCCCGGCTCTCCCTCTACTTCGCCGGCCGCTACAGCGACGGCTGGCTGGCCGGGATCGGCCGCCTCTACCTCTGGCCGGAGCGCCTCGGTGGAACGGTCGCCGGAACCGTGGCCCTGACGCTGACGGCCCCGGCAGGCACGGGGCCGATGACGATTCGCTTCGAGACGGCGGGCGGGGCGCCGCGGCAGGTCCGGCTGCTCCCCGGGGTTCCGCAGCGAGTCCGGTTTGACGCCTGCTCGCGCGGTCCCTGGACGTTGACCTTCTCCTCCGACAGTCGCGGCTTCGTCGGCAGCAGGATCGTGAGCGCGCAGGCGACGGAGCCGACGGTCGTGCCCGGTTCGTGCCTCCCGCGCGCCGGTTCGTCCCGCGAGGCGGGAGCCCGTAGCGCATGAGCGTCGCTCCCCAGAAGGCCGACGCCGGGCCACAGCTCCACCTCGTCCCGCCGCCGGAGCGGGTGAGCCGGCTCTGGCTCGCCGCGCTCGGCGCTGTGTGCGCCGTCGCGGCCATCTACCACCTGGTGCAGTCCCTCGGGCACGTGACGCCGTCGGTCTTCACGGACGAGCTCCTGTTCTCGGAGCTCGCCCGGAGCTTCGCGGCCGGCGACGGCTTCCTCGTACGCGGCGAGCACGTCTTCTTCCCCGCCTTCCTGCCCGCGCTCGTCCAGGCGCCGGCGTGGCTCGCCGGCTCGACGCCGGCCGCCTATGCGGTCGCGAAGGGAGTGAACACGGTGCTGATGTGCTCGGCGGCACTGCCCGCGTACTGGCTCGCCCGGCGGCTCGTCCGGCCGTCGTACGCGCTGACCGTCGCCGCCGCCACCGTCGCGACCGGCGGGATGCTCTACCACGGCTACCTGATGTCGGAGGCGCTGGCTTACCCGGTGTTCCTCCTAGCCGTCGGGCTGTGCGTGCGCGCGCTCGCGTCGCCCTCGCCGCGCCGGGACGCTGTCGCGGTCGCGGTGCTCGGAGTCGCAGTCCTCACCCGGGCGCAGTTCGTCGTCCTACCGGTCGTCTTCGTGCTGGCGATCCTGCTCGTGGGGCGCCCGCTCCGCCGACACTGGACGGCGCTCGCGGCCCTCGGCCTCGGAGGCGCGCTCGCACTCGCGGCGGGCAGCGGCCTGCTCGGCTTCTATCGCGGCGCGGGCGAGCTCGACTACCCGCTCGTCGACGTGATCCGGTGGACAGGGTGGACCGCTGCGCTGCTCCCGTTCGCCGCGGGGCTGCTGATCGCTCCCGGCGCCCTGCTCGGCCTCTGGTCGAGCCTGCGGCGGCCGTACGGTGCCGCCGAACGCCCCTTTGCGCTGATCACCGTCCTGCTCGCGGTGCTGATGCCGCTGCAAGCCGGCCTGATCGCCTCCGGCGAGTCGCACAAGCCGTTCGAGCGCTACGTCTTCTATCTCGTCCCGCTGCTCTTCGTCGCCTTCTTCGCGTACGCGGAGCGGGGGAGACCGGCGCTCCGCGACACCGCTCCCGCGGCGGCCGGGCTCGCGGCGCTCGCGTTCGTCGTGCCTTTCGGCTCGCTCGCCCTCGACTCGTTCTCGTTCGACTCGCCGACCCTCTCCGCGGTCGAGACGCTCGGCCGCTGGACCTCGCAGGGCGACGCCGCCGCGCTGTTCGCGGCGCTCGGCGTCCTCGGCGCCCTCGCCGCGGTGCTGCTCCGGCGCCGCCCGCTGCTGCTCGGCGTCGCGTCGGTCGTGCTTGCCTTCGCCGTCGGCGTCGCCGCCTACTCCGCCGATCGGCAGATGACGCAGCGCACGCTCGACTCGTTGGCGCCCTCCCAGCCGGACTGGCTCGAACGAGCCGAGATCGATGCGGCCGACGTCCTTCTGCTTCCGGGCGGCTCGCTCCATTCGGGGTGGGTGCTGGAGAGCTGGAACCGCAACGTGCGCCGCACGTACCACCTCGGGGAGGTGCCGGACGACCAGCTCCCGTTCACCGAGACGGGCCTGCGCCCCGACGGAACGGTCTCGACGACGGCCGGCGACCCCGTCCGGACCCGCTACCTCGTCGTGAACGACGCCGGCACCCAGGTCGACCTCGTCGGCGCCCGTGTCCTCCGGCCGCGCGACGGGCTCACGCTCTACCGCACCGACGGCGCGCTGCGGTTCCGCTCCGTCGCCTTCGGCGTCTACTCCGACGGCTGGGCGCAGTCGATCGTCCGGTACCGGGCCTTCCCGGGCTTGCAGGCCACGGGGCGCTACCGCGTCACCCTCTCCCTGCCCAAGGGTCGCCCGTCGCGCGTCGTCGACCTCGAGGCCGGCACCGTCCGGCGGACCGCGACGCTCGAGCCGGGGGCGCGTCTCACCGTGGAGCTTCCCGTCGCCGAAAAACCGATTCCCGCGCTCGCGATCCGCATCGGGCGGGCCGACTTCATCGACGCCGGAAAGCCGAAGCCGCGTCTCGTCGGCGCGCGCGTCACGCGGCTCGAATTCATGCCCGAAAAAGGGTCAAGAAACTGACACAACCTGCCGATAGCTCGCGCGAGGGATCCATGCCTGATTCGTACTCGATCGACACGCTGCTCGAGCAGATGGTGGCGCACGACGCCTCCGATCTGCACCTCACGGCGGGCTCGCCCCCCGTGCTTCGCATGCGCGGGCAGCTGCACCGCGTGGATCAGCTCCCGCGCCTCTCGACGGACGACACGCGGCAGCTCCTCTACCGGATCCTTTCCACCGAGCAGCAGAAGCAGCTCGAACTGAACCGCCAGATCGACCTGTCGTACTCGATCCCGGGCCTCGCGCGCTTCCGCGTCAACATCTACTCCCAGCGCGAAAGCCTCGCCGGCGCCTTCCGCCTGATCCCGACGACGCTGAAGACCCTGGAGGAGCTCGGCGTCCCCAAGTCGCTCTACCAGTTCTGCGACAGGCCCCGCGGCCTCGTGCTCGTCACCGGCCCGACGGGCTCGGGCAAGTCGACGACGCTCGCCGCGCTGATCGACGAGATCAACCGGACCCGGGCCGACCACATCATCACGATCGAGGACCCGATCGAGTTCCTCCACAAGCACAAGCGCTGCATCGTCAACCAGCGAGAGCTCGGCCCTGACGCCGTCAGCTTCGCCGAGGCGCTCCGCGGCGCGCTCCGCCAGGACCCCGACGTGATTCTCCTCGGCGAGATGCGCGACCTCGAGACGATCGCGACCGCGCTCACCGCGGCCGAGACCGGGCACCTCGTGTTCGCGACGCTCCATACGCAGGACGCGTCCTCCACCGTCGACCGTCTGATCGACGTCTTCCCGGCGGCCCAGCAGGGCCAGATCCGCACCCAGATCGCCGGCACGCTCCAGGGCGTCGTCACGCAGACGCTCGTCCCCACAGCCGACGGCCAGGGGCGTGTCCCCGCCGTCGAGATCCTCCTCCCGGACGACGCCGTCCGGAACCTGATCCGCCAGTCCAAGATCGAGCAGGTCTACTCGGTGATGCAGACGGGGACGGCGCGTGGGATGCAGACGCTCGAGCAGTCCCTGGCCGACCTCGTCCTCCGCGGCACGATCGAGCAGGAGGTCGCCGTTTCACGGTCGAGCAAGCCCGAGCAGCTGCTCGGGCTGATCAAGCGGACCGCGACCGACGCTCCGCCGCAGCAGCCGGTCGCCGCCGGCGGCCTTCGCGTGGCGGGGGGCTAACCGATGGACCTGCGGAAGGAGATCAAGTTCTCGGACCTGCTGCCCAAGCGGCGCGCAAAAGGCGAGCCGAAGCCGAAGGCGGAGAAGGCGGCGAGGGAGCCTCGGGTCTCGCGCTTCTCGCGGAAGAACCAGGACTCGGCGCCGACGGAGACGCCGAAGCGGGCGCAGAAGCCGAAGATGAGTGGGAGGACGAAGAAGCTCGTCGGCCTGAAGGTCGGCTCGTCGCAGATCGCGGCGGCGCGGATCGTGAACAACGGCAGCCCGCAGCTCGTCCAGATCGCGCGTGACGAGCTCGACTCCGGCATCGTGGTCGGCGGCGAGCTGCGCGAGACCGAGGAGCTAGCCGCGGTCCTCAAGCGCTTCTTCCGCAAGCACAAGCTGCCGCGCCAGAACGTCCGCCTCGGCATCTCCAACAACCGCATCGGCGTGCGTGCCTTCGAGATCGCGGGGGTCGACGACGAGAAACAGCTCGCGAACGCGATCAAGTACCGGGCGCAGGAGACGCTGCCGATCCCGGTCGAAGAGGCCGTGCTCGACTACCAGATCCTCGGTGAACGGACCGACGAGGAGGGCGTCCTCCACCGGAAGGTGCTCCTCGTCGTCGCCTACCGCGACCTGATCGACCGATACGCGGCCGCGTGCAAGAAGGCCGGCATCCGCCTCGCGGGCATCGACCTCGAGGCCTTCGCCATCCTCCGTGCGCTGGCGCCGCCTCCCGGCGACGAGGCCGCGGGCTCGGCGATCGTGGTCGTGAACGTCGGCCACGACCGGACGACGTTCGCCGTCTCCGACGGCAAGACCTGTGAGTTCACGCGCGTCCTCGACTGGGGCGGCCGCTCGCTCGACATGGGCATCGCGAGGGCGCTCGACCTCTCTCCTTCGGAGGCCGCGCCGATCAAGCTCGCCCTCTCGCTGACGGAGCCGTCGATTCCGGCGGGCCTGACGAGCGACCAGGCCGATCGCGTCCGGGAGGCAGTCGTCCGCGAGGTGCACGAGTTCGCCCGCGAGCTGGTCTCCTCGCTCCAGTTCTACCAGTCGCAACCCGGCTCTCTGGGCATCGGCGAGATCGTCCTCACCGGCGGGACGGCGCAGCTGCCCGGCCTCGCCGCGGAGCTGTCGCGCCTCCTCGGCGTGCGCGCTCGCGTCGGCGACCCGCTCGCCCACGTGAAGGTCGGGAAGAAGGTCGACCGCGAGCAGCAGCTCGGCTCGCTGACGTCGGCAATCGGCCTGGGGATCGAGAGCTAGATGCGCGCCGTCAACCTGCTCCCGCGCGACGACGCGAGGCGCCAGCGGCGCCAGCCGGGCGCCGTGCTGCTCACGGCGGTTCTCGGCGGCGTGCTGGTCACTGCCCTGCTCGCCGGCCTCTTTCTGACCTCGAGCTCCGCAGTCAGCGACCGCCAGTCCCAGCTCGACGCGGCGCGCGCCGAGCTCGCCGCGATCCCGCCCGCGCCTGCCGCGCCGGTCGACTCGAGCGGCCTCGAGACCGAGAAGAGCGCCCGCGTCACGCTGCTCGGGAAGGCGCTCGCCTCCCGCGTCGCGTGGGACCGGGTGTTGCGCGAGGTCTCGCTCGTCCTCCCCGAGGACGTCTGGCTCGAGTCGCTGGCCGCAAACGCCGCCGACCCGAACTTCGTCCCGACGCCGGGCAAGACGGAGGCGCCTCCCGGCGCCTTCACGATCACCGGCTTCTCGTACTCGCATGACGGGGTGGCGCGGCTGCTCTCGCGCCTATCCGTGATCCCGTCGCTCGACCGCCCCACCCTCGGCTCGAGCATCGTCGACACGACCAAGGCGCGCAGCGTCGTGAAGTTCACGATCACCGCGTCGATCCGGCAAGGAACGGTGGCCTCGTGAAGAACCTCCCGAAGCCCGCCGCGATCGCGATCGTCGTCGTCGCCCTGCTCGTCGTGACCGCGCTCGGCTACTTCCTCGTGATCTCGCCGAACCGGTCGCAGGCGTCGGAGCTGAAGCAGGAGACCGAGACGGTGCAGTCGCAGATCCAGGCGCTCCGCATCGCAAACACGCAGGTGCGCCAGGCGGAGCCGATCCGGGTCGCCGACCTCTTCCGCGTCAGCAAGGCGATGCCGGCCACCGACGACATGCCCGGGGTGATCCTCGAGCTCAACCGCATCGCGCGTGACGCCGGGATCCGCTTCGAGTCGATCACGCCGCAGGCCGCGGGCGACGCCGGCGGCTACCTGCGCCGCCCGATCGACCTCGTCTTCGACGGCAACTTCTACGAGCTGTCGGACTTCCTCTTCCGCCTGCGCAGCCTGGTGCGCGTGCGCAACGGCCAGCTCGAGGCCAACGGCCGGCTCTTCAGCGTCAACGCGCTCAACTTCGTCGAGAGCGAGCGCTCCTTTCCCGACATCAAGGCGACGCTGAGCGTGAGCGCATTCGTCTATGGCACCGGCGCGCCGCAGCCGCCCGCGCCTCCGGCGCCCCAGCCGGCCGCCCCGGCGCAGCCCGCGCCGGCCCAGCCCGCCCCTGCCCAGCCTGCCCCGCCCCCGGCTGCCGCCGCCGCGGCGAACGCCCCCGGAGCCTGATGCCCAAGAAATTCGATCCGAAGGCGAAAGCCCGCAAGCAGAAGATCGTCGCCGCCGTCCTGGGCGTCCTCCTGCTCGGCGTCCTCGCCTACCAGGCGCCGACGATCCTCGGGCTGTTCGGCGGCGGCTCGTCGACCACCCAGTCCGAGCCTGCTCCAGCCACGCCGGCAGCTCCTGCCGCGCCGGCCGCCGGAGCGCCGGCGACCCCGGCCTCGGCTGCACCCGTCGCGGGGTCGGCGCAGCTCGTCGACTCGGACGTCGCGCCAACGCCGGGTACCGGCCAGCTCGTCACCTTCGACCGCTTCGAAAGCAAGGATCCGTTCGTCCCTCAGGTCGGAAAGAACGACGGCACCGGCGGCCTACCGGCACCAGACGACACGGCGCCGCCGCCCGAAACGAAACCGAAGCCGAGCACCCAGCCCCAGCCGGCTGCAGCCGCGTCGCCGACCGCGCCGGCCGCCGTCGAGAGCGCCGAGCTCAGCGTCAACGGCCACACGACCACGGTCCGCGTCGGCGGGACGTTCCCCGAGAGCGACCCGATCTTCAAGCTCACCGCGCTGACCGGGCGTACCGCGAAGGTCGGGATCGTCGGCGGCACGTACGCCAGCGGCTCCCAGACGATCACCCTCCAGAAAGGCGGCAAGCCGGTCACGCTGATGAACACGGCCGACGGCACGACGTACGTGCTCCGGTTCGTGTCCGTCGGCTAGGCCGGTCGGAGAACATGCTGCGGACGCGGCTGCGGGCCGACGAAGCCGGCTTCGGCCTGATCGAGCTCCTGATCGCGATGATCATCCTCAACGTCGGGCTGCTCGCGATCATCGCCTCGTTCCAGGCCGGGATCGTCTCGCTCGGGCGCGCGAGCCGCGTCACGACCGCCGCCGTGCTGGCCGACCAGCAGATGGAGCTCTACCGCGCGATCACGTACAACTCGATCCGCCTCGCGTCGTCGTCGATTCCCGGGACGGCGCCGTACACGACCGATCCCGCCTACAGCGCAACGCAGATCATGACGCCCGCCTGCTCCGGCTCGCCGCCGCCTGACGAGTGCAACGCCAGCCGCGTCGTCACCGGCGCCGACAACAAGAGCTACCGGCTGGATGTCTACATGGTGTCGACGGCGCCGACCGGCGGCCGCAGCCTCAAGCAGGTCACGATCGTCGTCCGCGACGCCAGCAACCTCAGCAAGGTGTACCTCCGCCAGGCGTCGTCCTTCGACCAGTCCACCGGCTAAGGCAACGACCAGCGAGCGCCGATAGCGACCCGAAATGGCGGCCTATAGCTACACAGCGATCAACTCCTCGGGCCTCGAGCTCTCCGGGAACATCAACGCGGCCGACCGCAACGCCGCGCGCGAGCAGCTCCGCGTCCGCGGGCTGCTGGCGCAGCAGCTCGTCGAGCTGCCGGCCTCGGGCGAGCAGAGCGTTCGCACCGCGTTCAAGAAGATCAAGCCGAAGTCGCTGCAGGTCTTCTCGCGGCAGTTCGCGACCATGATCGACGCCGGCCTCAGCGTCGTGAGCGCGCTCGTGATCCTCGAGCAGCAGACCGAGGACAAGTACCTGGGCGCCGTGATCAAGGAGCTGCGCGCCGACGTCGAGGGCGGTCTACTCCTCTCTCAGGCGATGTCCCGCCACCCGAAGATCTTCAGCCGGCTCTACATCGCGATGGTCGAGGCAGGGGAGGCCGCCGGAATCCTCGACCAGGTGCTCGACCGGGTCGCCTACCAGATCGAGAAGGAGACCGCGATCAAACGCCGCGTGAAGAGCGCGATGATCTACCCGACGATGGTCCTGATCTTCGCGACCCTCGTCCTGATCGGGATGCTGATGTTCCTCGTCCCGGTATTCGTGAAGATCTTCGCCGACCTGGGCGGCTCGCTCCCGACGCTGACCCAGTGGGTCGTCAACGTCTCGAACTTCCTGCGCGGGAACTACTACATCGTCTTCCCGGTCCTGCTCGCGTTCGGGCTCACCCTCCGCAAGCTGAAGCGGACCGAGAAGGGACGCCAGGTCTGGGACCAGGTCAAGCTCAAGATCCCGATGAAGATCGGCCCCGTCGTCCTCAAGGTGACGATGGCCCGCTTCTCGCGAACCCTCTCGACGCTGATCGCGGCGGGCGTGGACATCATCAAGGCGCTCGAGATCACCGGCCAGACCGCGGGCAACTGGGTCGTCGAGGAGGCGCTCGCCGACGTGCGGACCCAGGTGCAGGAGGGCATCCCGATCGCCGAGCCCCTCGCCACCAACCCGGTGTTCCCGCCGATGGTCTCGCACATGATCAAGATCGGTGAGGAGACGGGCGAGCTCGAGAAGATGCTCTCGAAGGTGGCGGACTTCTACGAGGACGAGGTCGACTCGTCCATCTCGGCCCTGACCTCGATCATCGAGCCGCTGATGATGATCGGCGTGGGCTGCATGGTCGGCGTGATCATCATCTCGATGTACCTGCCGATGTTCAAGATGCTTTCGCTCGTCAAGTAGCGCGCGCGGAGCGGCTCGCCGGCTAGCGGGAGGGCAGGAGTCGGCGCGCCGGCTCCGTACCCGAGGGTGTGCAGGAAGGCGCCACCGCCTCGCCGTCGCCTGGGCAACGGGCGATCAAGGTCAACATCACCGTCCGCACGATGCTGATCGCGATTGCGATCTTGGCGGTGGTCTGGATGTTCATCGCCGTCCGGACGGCAGTGCTCACCCTGTTCCTCGCGCTCTTCTCGGCGCTCGTGCTCAACCCGGTCGTCGATCTCGTGCAGCGCAAGCTCAAGCTCGGACGGGGCCCCGCCGCGCTGATCGTCGTCCTGGGCCTCGTCGCGTTCGGGATTCTGTGCGCGTGGATCCTGATCTCGCCGTTCGTGAACTCGATGAGCGACTTCGTCGACGCGCTTCCCTCGATCGTCGCCGAGATCCGCAACTCCTCGCTCGGCTCGTGGCTCGACAGCCACAGCCAGGCGCCCGAGCAAACACAGGCCAACATCAAGCAGATCGCGAAGGGGATCGGGGATGCCGCCGGCGGGATCCTCGGCGTCGCGCTCTCGGCGTTCAGCCTG
>DATLQK010000045.1:0-2459 GCA_035535195.1 Gaiellaceae bacterium
CGCCGCCAAGAAGCTGCGCCTGGCCGGCGCGGACCGGGTGGTGCAGCCGTACTCGACCGCCGGAAGCGAGATGGCGAAGCTCGTGCTCAAGCCGCAGGTGGCCGCGTTCCTCGACCTGGTCTCGGCCACGGGCGGGCCCGACATGCGCTTCGAGGAGATCGAGGTCACTGCCGCGTGCGGGCAATGTGGGAAGTCGATTCGCGAGCTGGACATCGGCGGTCGGACCGGGGCGCTCGTGATCGCGCTCCGCAAGCGGGACGGGCGCTTCGACACGACCCCGACGCCCGATGCGCTGATCGACGAGGGGGACGTGGTGATCTCCGTCGGCACCGCCTCCGAGCTGTCGCTGCTGGAAGAGCTATTCGCGCCGCAGCAGGCCGTTGCCGGCTAAAGCGCTGCGGCGCCTCGAAGAGGAGCTGGCACGCCTGGCGGGCGCTCAGGTGACGCTCGAACGTCCGAGCCGCTCCGAGCACGGCGACTACGCCACGAACGTCGCGCTCCGGCAGGGGCCGAAGAACGGCCGGCCGCCGCGCGAGCTGGCCGAGGAGCTGGCATCGGGGGCGGCCGGCCTCGCGGACGTCGAGCGGGCAGAGGTCGCGGGCCCTGGGTTCCTCAACGTCTTCCTGGCGGCGTCGTGGTATGCGGAAGCGCTCCGCGAGATGCTGGAGGCGGGGGAGAGCTACGGCGCGGCCTCGTTCGCGACCCGAGAGAAGGTGCAGGTCGAGCTCGTCTCCGCGAACCCGACCGGCCCGCTGACGGTCGGGTCGGCCCGGAACGCCGCGTACGGCGACGCGGTGGCGCGACTGCTGGCGTTCTCGGGCGACGAGGTAGAGCGCGAGTACTACTTCAACGACGTCGGACGCCAAGTCGAGCTCTTCCGAGAGTCGGTCGAGGCGAGGCGGCGCGGGGAGGAGCCGCCCGACCAGGGCTACACGGGCGAGTACGTCACGGAGCTCGCGAAGGAGGTCGGCGACCCGGTCGAGCGGATGCTGGCCGTGATCAAGCAGGAGCTCGCCGACTTCCGGGTGCCGGTGGGCTCGTGGGTGCTCCAGCGGGAGGTCGAAACGGCGATCCCCGACGTACTCCCCCGGCTCGACACCTATGAGGGCGAAGGGACGACCTGGGCGCGGACGAGCGAGCACGGCGACGACAAGGACCGCCCCCTGCGCCGGTCGTCCGACGGGAGCTTCCTCTACTACGCGGGCGACGTCGCCTACGTCGAGAACAAGTTCAAGCGCGGGTTCGACCGCGTGATCTACGTGCTCGGCGCTGACCATCACGGCTACATCGGGCGGCTGAAGGCTGCGGCCGCGATGCTCGGGTACGACCCGGATCGCCTGGAGGTGCTGATCTACCAGCTCGTCCACATCGTCGAGGGCGGGCAGGCCAGGCAGTCCTCGAAGCGGCGCGGCGACGTCGTCTTCCTCGAGGAGCTCGTCGACAAGATCGGGATCGACGCCGCCCGGTGGTACCTGGTGTCCCGAGGTCACGACCAGCCGATCGACATCGACGTCGACTTAGCCAAGGAGCGGACGGAGAAGAACCCCGTCTACTACGTCCAGTACGCCCACGCGCGGATCGCCGGGATCCTCCGGAACGCGGAGAGGGCGCAGGCATCGGCGGAGGCGCCTCCCGAGCTCGCGGCCGAGGAGCGTGACCTCGTGAAGCGGTTGGCCGAGTTCCCCGCTGTCGCCGCGGAGGCCGCGGAGCGTCGCGGCCCGCACGCGATCACGACTTACGCGATCCGGGTCGCCGACGACTTCCACCGCTTCTACCACCACCACCGCGTGCTCGGCAGCGAGCAGCAGGCCTTCCGGCTGGCGCTCGTAACCGCGACGAAGAGCGTGCTGGCGCGGGCGCTCGACCTGATCGGAGTCGACGCGCCGGACCGGATGTAGGAAAATCGCGGCGTGGGGGAGACAGGGGCGCCAGCGGCACCGCCGGTTCAGAGCCCGCCTGAGAAGGCGCCGGACCGCAACCTCGCGCTCGAGCTCGCCCGCGTGACCGAGTCGGCCGCGATGGCGGCCGGCCGCTGGATCGGGCGCGGCGACAAGAACGCCGCCGACCGGGCCGCGGTCGACGCGATGCGGATCATGCTCGACACCGTCGAGATGGCCGGGAGCATCGTGATCGGCGAGGGGGAGAAGGACGAGGCGCCGATGCTCTTCAACGGCGAGGACGTGGGAAGCGGCCACGGCCCCGAGGTGGACGTCGCCGTCGACCCCCTGGAAGGCACCCGCCTCACCGCGCTCGGGATGCCCAATGCGATCACGACGATCGCCCTCGCCGAGCGCGGGACGATGTTCTTCCCCGGCGCAGCGGTCTACATGGACAAGATCGCCTGCGGTCCCGAGTCAGCCGGGGCGATCGACATCGAGGCGCCGCCCGCCGAGAACGTCAGGGCCGCGGCGAAAGCCAAGGGCGTCTCCCCGAGCGAGATCTCCGTCGTCGTGCTCGAC
>DATLQK010000046.1:0-8409 GCA_035535195.1 Gaiellaceae bacterium
CTCTATCCGCTCGTCGCGCGGGCGACGTATCCGCGCCTGAGCTTCGCCGGCTACCCGGGCGAGGTCGCGGCGACCGAGGCCTCGGGCGAGGACAAGGAGGCGGCGCGCAAGGCGGCCGAGGACGCGATCCCGCGGATCCTCGACACGTACCGGCAGTTCTACGGGGCCGAGGGAGGCTTCATCGGCGGCGGTGACTCCCCGTCCATCGCCGACATCCGCCTCGTCTGCACGCTCGAGTTCCTGACCGTGACGGACACCGACCTGCCGGCGTGGACGAAGGACTACATGCAGCGGGTTGAGTCGGCGTTGGGCGACGCCTATAGCGAACCCGCGGCCGACGTCCGCGGCTACATCGCGCAGACCACCGGGGCGGCGGTCGCCGGCTAAGCGCCTCCCGCCGGCACTCGTCCAGGAATGGGCCCACGAGCCGGCCTGGCTCGCGGCTCTGCCTGCGCTCGTCGAGGAGCTGGCGGAGCGCTGGGGGCTCGAGCTCGAGGAACCGTTCGACGGGATCCATGCGCTCGTCGTCCCCGCAGGCGACGTCGTCCTCAAGCTGAACGCGCCTTCGCATCACGAGGCCGAGCATGAGGCCGACGCGCTCGACTTCTGGGACGGGGGCGGTGCCGTTCGGCTGCTTGCGCGAGACGACGACCGGCACGCGCTGCTCGTCGAGCGCTGCCGGCCGGGCACGCAGCTGTGGGACGAATCGACGGACGAACTCGCCGTCGCGGCCGAGCTCCTGCCGCGCCTCTGGGGCGAGCCGCCCGAGCCGCATCCCTTCCTGCCGCTCGTCGAGGTGGCGGCGGGTTGGGCGGAGGAGCTGCGTCGTCAGGCCAGGGGAATCGACCGTTCGCTCGTGGACGTGGCGCTCGACACCTTCGAAACTGTGGAGCGCCGCGCCACCTCCCTCGCGAACCAGGACCTGCACGGGGGCAACATCGTCCGCGCCGAGCGCGAGCCGTGGCTCGTCATCGACCCCAAGCCGCTGGTCGGCGAGCAGGCGCTGAACGGCGTCGGGCTCCTGCGGAACGCGGCCTGGAACGGCGGGACCGACGCAGTTCGGGACTGGCTCGACCTCCTCGCGGGGCTAGGTCTCGACCGCGGCAGAGTCCGCGCATGGGGCGTCGCGCATGCTCTCGCCTGGAGCTCCGGTGGAACGGATCGCGGGATGGTCGAAGCGGCGCGGGCGATCCGTGACGCCTAGGAGGGTTCGACGGAATACCGTTCGTCGCAGGGGCGGCGCGATGGTCGTTTCCGAGGGAAGGACGCAGGGAGCGCCCGTATCAACCAGATACGGGCGCGACTGAGGACGCAGTCCTCGGGGCGAGCAGCGCGCCCGTGCGGCACAAGCTGTATTGCGCCAAACCCTCCTAGCTAGTCCTCGACGGCGTCCTCGGCCTGCTCGGCGTTCTCGACGATGTCGCCCTCCTTGAAGAGGATCTTCTGGAGGGCGAGGCGCCATTTCTCCTTGCGCCGAGCGAGGAACTCGAGGTCCATCGCGAAGTGGAGGAACTCCTCGCGCTGGGCGTGCTCCATGATCGCCTTGGCGGCCGGATCCTGTTCCAGCGCCAGGCGCTGCTCGTACCAGCCGATCGCCTCGGCTTCCTCCTGCAGCGACGCGATCAGGCGGGCGAAGGTTCTGGTGTCCTCACCGAGCTCCTCGGGGGGCTCGTGGTATTGATCGGTGGGCATGGTCGAACCTTACGACCCCGCGTGGCCGCAGCGGTTCGAGGCCGAGCGGCGGATGCTCGAGGGTCTCCTCGCGCCATGGCTCGACGGCGAGCTCGAGCACGTCGGCTCGACCGCGGTTCCCGGCCTGGCTGCGAAGCCCGTGATCGACATGATCGCGCCGGTTCGCGGGCTCGAGGAGTCGCGTGCGGCGATCGAACCGCTGGGCGTCGTCGGCTACGGCTACCGCGAGCATCGCCCGGAGGCCCACGCGTTCACGAAGCCGGCCGGCGCCCCCTGGTGGCAGGCGACGCACGGGCTGCACCTGACCGGGCGCGGCAGCGACATCTGGCGCGAGCGGCTCGCGTTCCGTGATGCGCTGCGGGCCGACGCGGCGCTCGCTGCCGAGTACGAGGCGTGGAAGGAGCAACACGCCAACGTGATCGGTGCGGAGGGGTCGTATGCTGAGCGGAAGTTCGACTTCGTTGCGCACGTCCTCGCCGCCGCCGGCATCGAGCTGAAGCCCGATTCCGAGCGCTTGTCCCGGCGGACGTGACCGTTCGGGGCTGGGTCGCCGGGCGTCGGTGACTGGATCGGGTCAGCTCGTCCGCGAGCTGGAACCGCGGGAAGAGCCGACGGCGGAGCGGCGCCGTCAGCTGCACCGAACGCCTGCTCGTCGCCGGCCGGGGCCGAAACTCATCGGAGGGTCTCGGTGCGCCGGCGCGTCGTCCCCCGTAGCACGCGCCGGCGCCGAGACAAAGTCGGGGCCGGCCCGGGGAGGACGGCCCCGTGTGCGGCCTTTGCAGCCAGGCCGCCGTTGCTGAATTCCGAGGTCTCTCTGGGAATTCACGATTTGTGATACCGCAGTGATTACGGGCCGTCAACGACATGAGCTGCGAGTAAATCTCAGGGTAATACGGCCAGAAAGTAGACAGATTTCCGAGGGGCGCAATTTCCTGGCAGAAACCTGTCTATGGCGTAGACACGCGGCGTCATCCGGCCGGACGTCTGGCACGATAGGCCTGTGAGGATGCTTGCGGACTCCGTCCTCGCAGCAGGGGTGCTGCTGGAGCTCGCCGTCGGGCTCCTCTGTTTGCTCGCCGTGCGCCGGCTTTCCGTCGCGGCGCATCGGGCCGGGCGGGCGCTGGCCGCCCGGCGGGGCGGCGGCAGGCGCAGCTCGATACAGCCGCCTCAGCCCGTCCCGTTGCTCGCAGCTCCGGTGCGTCTGCACGCACCGGCGTACGGGGGCGGGAAGAGAGCACCACCCGCCTTCGGTTGACGGCCGGCGAGGCCCGGTGGGCCTCGCAACGTGCAACCGAAGGAGACATCGATGGCTCAGACAACCAAGCTCGTGGGCCTCGCGGAGGTCGCCGAGTTGTTCCACGTCAGCAAGCGGACCGCCAGCCGCTACACCCTCCGCACCGACTTCCCGCCGCCCGTCGCGCGCCTGCGTGCCGGGCCGATCTGGCTCGAGGACGAGGTGAGGACCTGGGCGGCGCCGGTCCCGCCGGTCAGGCGGGGGCGCCCGCGGAAGGCGGCATAGCAGCGCGGGCCGAGCTGGGTCGCGCCCAGGCAAGGAGAATGCAGGTCGGCACGCTTGCCTGGAGCACGGCGGGCGGGTGTGCCGCGCGGTAAGCCGCCGGCGACAGGCCGTAGGTGCGCCCGAAGCTCGTCGTGAAAGACCCGACGCTGCGTAGCCCCACGTCGAAGCAGATCTCGGAGATCGAGCGCTCGGTGTTTCGCAGGAGCGCGGCGGCGCGCTCGAGCCGGCGCGTGAGCAGGTACTGGTGGGGCGTCTCGCCGAACGCCTTGCGGAACTCGCGACTGAAGTGCGCGGGCGAGAGGCGAGCCGCCCGGGCCAGCGTGGGCACGTCGAGCGGCTCGCGATAGCGCGCGTCGATCAGGTCCTTCGCGCGTAGGAGGTGGCGGGCGGGAGGCACGACGGTGAGCATCCCGCCCAACCTAACTACGAACGCTGCGCGACCCGCATCTGATTGCCCGACGGGTCGCGGAACCCGGCGTCGATGCCGTACGTCTGCTGCATCGGCTCCTGCGAGAACTCGACGCCGCGCGACTTGAGGTCCTCGTAGGTCCCCTGGACGTCGTCGGTGGCGAAGAACAGGCCGCCGGTCGCGCCCTTGGCGACCAGGTCCCGGATCTGGCTCGCGGTCTCCTCGTCGAAGACCGGAGGCCCGGGGATGGCGAGCAGCACGATCGAAAGGTCATCCTGACCGGGAACACCGACACTGAGCCAGCGGAAGTTGCCCATCTCCGGCACCGTGACGTCCTCCCGGATCTCCATGCCGAGCTGCTCGGTGTAGAACGCGAGCGCCTCGTCCTGGTCGTGCACCCATACGCCGACGTTCGTCAGCTTCTTCAGCATCTCGTCCTCCGAGGTCGTGGAACGGGGTCGGGCCCAAGCTAGTTCCGGCCCGCGCCGCTGTCTTCTCGAAAACTGCTCAGGTCCGAACGGGGCGGGAGCCGGCACTCCACAGGCGGCGCAGCACTGGATCCGTGAGCCGCGCGGCCAGCATCGTCACGCGGACGAGGAGCGGCCGGCCCAGCGTGCAGACCGCCACTGCCGCCGACGTGCCCGTGAGTGCGCCGGCGAGGATGTCCGTCGGGTAGTGCATCCCCAGCAGGACGCGGGAGACCGCGATCGCTGCCGCCGCGACTAGGAAGACGGTCCCGATCCGGCGGTGGAAGAAGAAGACGGCCACCGCGATCGCGAACGCCGCCGTCGCGTGGTCGCTCGGGAACGACGCGTCGTGCGAGGTCGGCGTGAAGAGCACGAGCGAGCGCGGGTGGTCGACGTACGGTCGGTCGCGAAACCAGAGCTGTCCGATCAGCTGGTTGACAAAGAGGCCGAGTGCCGCCGAGCCGAATGCGGCGGTGCAGGCCAGGCGCAGCCGCTGGACGCCGGCCGGACGGGCGACGAACCAGAGCGCGATCGTCGCCATCGCATAGGCCACGACCGCCGCGGATGCGAAGACGACGACGGAATCCTCGACGAGGTCCTGCGTCCGCATCAGCTCGTTCAGGTCATGGACGATCGCCCAGTCCACGCTCCCACCGTAGTCATGCTCGACGTTGTTTTGATGTGAATCCCTACGATGTCGCGGTGAGCGCTTCGCCCGCGTCCGCCGCGCTCGAGCAGCAGCTCGAGGAGTTCCGGTCCGAGCTGACCGGCTACGCCTACCGCATGCTCGGCTCGCCCTTCGAGGCCGAGGATGCGGTGCAGGAGACCTTCATCCGCGCCTGGCGCAGCTACGACCGCTTCGAGGGGCGGTCGTCACTCCGGTCCTGGCTCTACCGAATCGCGACGAACGTCTGCCTCGACCTGTTGGCCGGTCGCGAGAAGCGAGCTCGGCCGATGGATCTCGGGCCGGCGCGCGAGCCGGTCGAGGCGAGCCTGAACACCCTGCCGGAGGGGACATGGATCCAGCCGGCGCCGGACGCCCTCGTCGTGCCAGACGGCGACCCCGCCGAGGTGACGGAGGCCCGAGAGACCGTGCGGCTCGCGTTCGTGGCCGCGCTCCAGCACCTGCCCCCGCGCCAGCGGGCTGTGCTGATCCTCTCCGAGGTGCTGCGCTGGCAGGCGTCCGAGGTCGCCGAGCTGCTGGAAACCACCGTCGCCTCGGTGAACAGCGCCCTCCAGCGGGCGCGCGCCTCACTGGAGGCGGGTGAGCTGGAGGCGGCAAGCACGTCACCGTCCGTGGAGAAGGCCGACGAGGACCTGCTCGCCCGGTACGTCGCGGCCTTCGAGGCCTACGACATGGACGCGCTGACCTCGCTGATCCGGGAGGACGCGACCCAGTCGATGCCGCCGTTCGACCTCTGGCTCGACGGCCGTGACGACATCTTCACCTGGTGGTACGGCCCCGGCATCGCCTGCAAGGGATCGAAGGTGCTGCCGGCGCCCACGGCGAACGGCGCGCCTGCCTTCGGGCAGTACAAGCCGAGCGAGACGGGCTCGGGATTCGACCCGTGGGCGCTCCAGGTGCTCGAGATCGAGGACGGGGAGATCGTCGAGCTGACGTTCTTCCTCGACACCGAGACGCTGTTCCCGCTGTTCGGGCTGCCGCCGCGGCTCGAGGCGTAGCGCGCGCTCAGCCGAAGACGTTTTCCAGGCCCATGAAGGCCACGAGCTCGAGCAGCTCGGGGGAGGCGGCGCGCAGCTCGATGCGGCACCGGCACCGTCGCGCGGCAACCTGGAGGCGGCAAAGGGCATCGACGGTGACTGCGTCCGGCTCGACCCCGTCGACCTGACAGACGAGGACCGTCGCCGAGCTCGCGCTCAGCAGCGCGCATACGCGGTCGCACAACCCGGGGAGGTCGTCCCGCGTGATCGGACCCCAGATCGTCAAGGTCGGCGATTCCGGCGCAGTTGCGCCCATTGGGAGATAGACCGCTCGGTCTGACGGAATTCATCGGTAGCGTGGCGATGAGTTCCGCGGGGTGGGTCGGTCTACCTCTGCGACGTGACCGATCTGCCGAAAGGACCCGCACGATGAGCATGCTGGACAGCCGAACCCGTTGGCTCGCACTCCTGGTCCTCTGCCTGGGGGATCTGATGATCGTCCTCGACGTGACGATCGTCGGCGTGGCCCTGCCCTCGATCCGGACCGACCTCGGCTTCACCGAGAGCTCGCTGGCCTGGGTCGTCAACGCGTACCTGATCGCCTTCGGCGGCTTCCTGCTCCTCGGCGGCCGGCTCGGTGACCTGTTCGGCCACCGAAAGCTCTTCCTGGTCGGTATCGCCGTGTTCACGGCGGCCTCGCTCGTCTGCGGCCTGTCGACGACGCAGTGGATGCTCGTGACCGCGCGCGCCGTCCAGGGCCTCGGCGCCGCCGTTGTCTCCGCGGTCGCGCTGTCGCTCGTGATGATGCTCTTCACCGAGACGGCGGAGCGCGCGAAAGCGATGGGCATCTTCGGCTTCGTCGCCTCCGGCGGCGGCTCGGTCGGCGTGCTGCTCGGCGGCGTGCTGACGGACGTGCTCAGCTGGCACTGGATTTTCCTCGTCAACGTCCCGATCGGCGTCGCCGTGGTGGCGCTCTCGCTGCGGCTGATCCCGACTGCGGGAGGCTTGGCCGGGACGAAGCTCGACATTGCGGGCGCCGTCACCGTCACCGCCGCGCTGATGATCGCGGTCTACGCGATCGTGAACGGCAACGCGGAGGGCTGGACGTCGGCGCAGACGCTGGGCCGGCTCGCCGCTGCTGCGATCCTCTTCGTGATCTTCCTCGTGATCGAGCTGCGCGTGTCTGCTCCGCTGATGCCGCTCCGGATGTTCCGGCTGCGCAATCTCTCGGTCTCGAGCATCGTCGGGATCCTCTGGGCCGGGGCGATGTTCGCCTGGTTCTTCCTCTCGGCGCTCTACCTCCAGCTGGTACTCGGCTACAGCCCGCTCGAGGTCGGCCTGGCGTTCCTGCCTGGCAACCTGGTCATGATGGCGCTCTCGATCGGCGTCTCGGCGAAGCTCGTGATGCGCTACGGCGTCCGGATACCACTCGGCGTCGGTCTCGGGATCGCGTCGCTCGGGCTGTTGTGGTTCGCCCGCGCTCCGGTCGACGGCACCTTCCTCGTCGACGTCCTGCCCGGGATGATCCTGCTCGGCTTCGGCGCCGGGATCGCCTTCAACCCGGTCCTGATGGCGGCGATGAGCGACGTGCGGCCCGCCGAGGCCGGCCTCGCGTCCGGGATCGTCAACACCGCGTTCATGATGGGCGGCGCCCTCGGCCTGGCCGTCCTGGCCAGCGTCGCGGCGAGCCGCACCGAGACGCTCGCGAGCTCGGGTGACTCGCAGCTCGAGGCGCTCACCGGCGGCTACCACGCCTCGTTCCTGCTCGGCGCGCTCTTTGCGGCCGCCGGAGCGGTGATCGGCGCAGCGTTCCTCCGGACGCGGACGATGCCCTCAGGGCACGAGGCGGAGGAGCCCCACGGCGTTCCGGCCACGGCCGAGGCCGACTACTAGACCGCTACTTTCACCCGCACGGGATGACGCCGTCCGGTCGGAGCTGTGCTCCAATCGGGCGGCGTGATCATGCGGATCCTCCTCGGGGCGGTCATCGTCCTCTTCCTCATCCTCTGGGTGCGGGCGGTCGTCGACCTGCTGCGCCGGCACGACCTCGGAGTCGGCTCCAAGGTGCTCTGGACGATCGGGATGCTCGTCTTCCCGTTCATCGGGCTGCTGGTCTACTCGATGCTCCGCCCGACGGACGCCGTGATCGCGCAGCGCTCGCACCGCTAGGGAGCGCGCGCGACTCGTCTCGGCGTTCGTCCTCTTCTCGTTCTGCACGGAGCGGCCGGGCGGCTCGGAGACGAGTGCCGCGGTCACGGCGACGATCCCGACTACGAGGGCGAGCTCGCCGGCCGCGGAGCGCAGGAAGCGGCGGCGCTCGGCGGGGCTCGCGGCGGCGGACCTGAGCCGCGGCACCGAGTAGCGGTTGTTGTACGCGCCGAGCGCGAGCAGCGGGACGACGAGTGAGAGCTTCACCAGCAGCAGGCGGCCGTAGGTCGTCTCCCAGAGCTGGCTCCACGAGTCGAGCTCTTCGTAGGCATTGATCACGCCTGCGGTGATCAGGACTGCGACCGACGCCACGGCGAGCCTCGAGAACCGGGGGACGGCAGTTGTGGCGAGCTCCCAGCGCGCCGCGCCCGCCGTGAGCAGCGCGACGAAGACGACGGCGAGCCCGCCGGTCCACACTGCGGCCGCGGCTAGGTGCGTGAGATCGGCCACGG
>DATLQK010000047.1:0-3248 GCA_035535195.1 Gaiellaceae bacterium
CGAGCGAGCGGCCTGTCTTCGCGAGGAAGACGTCGTCGAGCGTCGGCGCGTGCAAGTGGAGGTCGGCGACATGAATGCTGCCGGAGTCGAGCGCGCGTACCACGTCGGCGAGGTCGCCGTGGCCGTCGAGCCTGACGGCGACGCCCTTGGTGGACGGCTGGAGCTCGCCGAACGGCGCCAGGGCAGCCTCGAGCTCCGCTGCGTCCGTGTCCTCGGCCGGCAATGCCTCGACGGTGGGCCGGCCGATCTCAGCCTTCAGCGCGGTCGTCGTCCCCTCGGCGACGATCCGGCCGTGGTCGATAATCCCGACGCGGTCAGCGAGGACGTCGGCCTCCTCCAGGTACTGGGTCGTCAAGAACACCGTCACGCCCTCGTCGCGCTTCAGCCTCACGACCTCGTCCCAGAGCGCGCTCCGGCTCTGCGGGTCGAGCCCCGTCGTCGGCTCGTCGAGGAAGAGGATCCGCGGGCGGTGCGCGAGCGCCAGGGCGAGGTCGAGCCGCCGCTTCATCCCGCCCGAGTAGCCGCCGATCTTCCGGTCGGCCGCGTTGCGCAGCCCGACCCGCTCGAGCAGCTCCTTCGTGCGCGTCTCGCGGGCGTCGCGCCGGATCCCGTGGAGCGACAGCTGGAGCTTCAGGTGCTCGCGCCCGGTCAGCAGCGGGTCGAGCGCCGCCTCCTGGAGCGCCGCGCCGATCGTCCGCCGCACGGCCGGCCCCTCCCGCACGATGTCGTAGCCGCCGACGCGGGCGCTCCCCGCCGTGGGCGGGAGCAGGGTCGTGAGCATGTGGACGGTCGTGGACTTCCCGGCGCCGTTCGGGCCGAGGAAGCCGTAGATCTCACCGGAGGCCACGTCGAGGTCGATGCCCGCGACGGCCCGGATCCCGCCCTTGAACTCCCGGACGAGCCCCCGAACCTCGATCGCGGTCTCCACGCTCTGAGCCTACCGATGTACGAATCCTGTAAAGCGGCCGGTATTTGGATAGCCTGACCCTCGGGTCGTGCTTCGGAGAGCATTCATTATGTGCCTGCTTGCAGGCATTTTCGCGGCGCCTGCAACCGCCGCGCCGCAGGTGTTGATGCCGGGCGTGACGTACGACAAGCGGCTCACCTTCACGCGCTTCGGCCCGATGCGGCTGCACGTCCTCACGGCTCCGAAGCCGACCGGCCCCCTCTACAAGCTGCAGCCCGTGCTCTCGAACGGCGCGGTCATCGGGCGCGAGCGCGTGACGACGATGCAGCGCCGGGCGGAGCAGAGCGCGACGACGGCCGGCGTGAACGCCGACCGTTTCACGTGGGCCGACGGGATCCCGTCGAGCGGCCTGATCCAGGACGGGGTGCTGAAGACGACCCCGCACCCGAAGCGCTCGATGGTCGGTGTGGACAGCGCAGGCAACCTCCACGTCGACCGGGTCACGATGCGCGCGACGTGGCAAGGTGCCGGCCCACGGCGGCCGGTGCACCTGATCAACCGGCCGCCCGGCCCCAACGGCACAACGCTGTACACGCCCGCCTACGGCGCCGCGACGCCGGCCACGAGCGGCGTCGTCGAGGCGGTGCTCTCGCCGTTCCCGGGCGCCACACCCAACACCGACCTCGTCGGTTTCGTCACGGAGAGCCGGCGCGGTGGCACGCCGATTCCGCCGGGTGGCGCCGTCCTCGTGGCCAAGGGCTCGCAGGGCCAGCGCCTCGCCGTCGAAGCGGCCGCGGGGCAGATGGTGACCGTTCGACTCGTGCTCACGCCGGACTGGCGCGGCGTTACAGAGGGCGTCGGCGGCGGCCCGCTGATCGTGCGCGGCGGGAAGGCGGTCTTCAACGCCCTCGAGGACTTCGGCCGCGACCTCAACCGGCGGGAGCCTCGGACGGCGATCGGCCAGCGGGCCGACGGCAGGATCGTGATGGTCGTCGTGGACGGGCGTCGCCCGGGCTACTCCGCGGGGTTGACAAACTTCGAGCTGGCGCAGACGATGATCCGCCTCGGTGCGGTGACGGCGTCGGCGCTCGATTCGGGCGGCTCGTCGACGATGGCCTTCGAAAGTCAGCTGCTGAACCGGCCCTCCGACCGCGGCGGCGAGCGGATGATCGCCGACTCGCTGCTCGTCTTCTACTACGGCGTCTATACGCCGGCGCCGGAGCTCTCGTTCTCGCCGAACGCCGACGGCGCCGGCGACCGCCAGACGCTGAGCTACAAGATCGTGCGACCCTCGAGCGTCACTGCCACGCTCGTCGGCCCCGGCGGCGCGGGCAGGACGATCGACGAGGGCAACCGGCGGCCGGGCCTGTACAAGTTCGACTGGACCGGCAAGCAGAGCGGGACGCCGGAGCCGGAGGGCCGCTGGCGCTTCCAGGTGAGCGCGGTCGACAACCAGGGCCAGCAGTCGACCGCGGACCGCTCGTTCACGCTCAACAACACCCTCGGCTTCCTGACCGTCAATCCGCTGCGCGCCACGGTGCGACGGAAGCGGGGCGGCCGGATCACGCTCGGCTTCCAGCTGACGCGGCCGGCGCGCGTGAGCATCTCGATCACATCGAAGACCGGCCAGCTGCTCCGCGTCGTGCGCAACGCCCAGGCACCGGCGGGCAAGGTGCTGGCGATCTGGGACGGCCGGTATCCGAACAAGCGGGTCGTCTTCTCCGGCACCTACGTCGTGAGGGTGACCGCCACGAACGCCGTCGGCAAGGCCGAGCTCGCCCGCTCGTTGCGCGTGCGGCGCCGCTAGCCGGGAACTTCCACTTCGCCACTGCGGGACATCGGCCGCCAGTGGAGCGGCGTGCCGCGGACCGCCGTCAGCACCGACTCGATCACGACGAGGTACATCAGCTGCCGGTAGACGAACTGCTGAAGCGGCATCGACCAGAGCACGCGCGGCGACTCCCGGTCGAGGCGGAACGCGTACCAGCCGAGGCCCAGCTGGAGCGTCGTGAACACGACCCAGAACGCCAGCACTTCACGCACCTGGAGGAAGAGCAGCCCGTAGAGGGAGAAGAGGTCGATCAGCGGCGCGAGCAGCGGCAGCGTAATCTGGAACAGCACGAGGTAGGGGAGGCCACGGCGGCCGATCCGGCTCTCACCGCGGCGCCACATCGCCGCCCGGTGCTTCCAGACCGCCTGTAGCGTCCCGTAGCTCCAGCGGTAGCGCTGGCGCCAGAGCGCGCGGAGCGACGACGGCGCCTCCGTCCAGGCTCGCGCGTCCTCGACGTAGACGACGCGCCAGCCGGCGCGCCCCACGGCGAGGGTGAGATCGGTGTCCTCC
>DATLQK010000048.1:0-3796 GCA_035535195.1 Gaiellaceae bacterium
CGACGGTGACGAGGTCGCCGGCGCGGAGCTGGCGGATGTCCTCCTCGGATGCCGGGAACGTGAGTCTGTGCTCGGCCATCAGGCTTCTCGGTCGAAGTCCGTTGTTCCGTCGGCGGCGATGTGCGCCGAGGCGCGGCGCGCCGCCCAGCACTGGTAGTTGACGGCGACGGGGTTGAGGGTCATGTGCGTGTCGGCGTGCTCGATGTGGCACTGGAGGACGGTGACGTCGCCGCCGAGACCCATCGGCCCGATGCCGGTCTCGTTCAGGAGGTCGAAGAGCTCGTCCTCGAGCTTCGCGACCTCGGGGTCGGGGTTGCGGGTGCCGACCGGCCGTGCGATCGCCTCCTTGGCGAGGTGCATCGCATAGTCGGCCGAGCCGCCGATCCCGACGCCGACGATCCCCGGCGGGCACGGCTTGCCGCCTGCGCCGACGATCGACTCGAGCACGAACTGCTTGATCCCCTTCACGCCGTCGGCGGGAACGCACATCTTCAGAAAGCTCATGTTCTCGGAGCCGGAGCCCTTCGGGACGCACTTCACCTCGAGGCCGTCCCAGTCCGCGACGAAGTCCCAGTGGACGATCGGGACGCGGTAGCCGACGTTCGGGCCGGTGTTCTCGCGGGTCAGCGTGTGGACGGTGTTCGAGCGCAGCGGGTGGTCGAGCGTCGCGCGCATCGTGCCGTCGTAGAGCGCCTGGTAGATCCGAGCCGGGTGGAGCGGGAAGTGCTCGCCGACGCGGCAGTAGTAGACGGCGATCCCGGTGTCCTGGCAGACCAGGTTGTTTTGCTCCTCCGCGACGTCGACGTTGCGGAGGATGGTCTGGAGAACGCGCTGGCCCGGCACTGAAGTTTCCTTCTGAGACGCAGCTGCGAGGGCATCCCTCAAGTCCTGGGGGATGTCCTTCAGCGCCCAGACGTAGAGGTGGGCCGCCGCGTCTTCGACCGCCTGCTGGAGGTCTGTCTCGACGACGCTCATGCCGCCGCCTGCTCGGCCGCGGCCTTCCCGGCGCGGCGGCCGAAGACCGTGCACTCGAGGAGCGAGTTGCCCATCATGCGATTCCTTCCGTGGGTGCCTCCGGCGATTTCGCCGCAGGCGTAGACCCCTTCGATCGTGGTCTCCGCGTGCTCGTCGATCACGAGCCCGCCGTTCTGGTAGTGGAGGACAGGGTAGGTCAGGATCGGCTCGGCCAAGGGGTCGATGCCGCCCGAGCGGTAGCGGCGCAGCATGTAGGGGAGGGACACCTTGGCGTCGGCCTCGGCGATGCGGGTCGTGTCGAGGTAGACGGCCGGGCGGCCGTCCTCCGTCTCGACGCCCTTGCCCTTGGCGACCTCGTCGAAGATCGCCTGGCTCACCTCGTCGCGCGGGCCGAGCGAGTCGGTGAACTCCTGGCGGTCCGCGTTGAGGAGCACGGCGCCGTAGGCACGCGTCGTCTCCGGGATCGAGTAGCCCTGCATCGTCTCCGGCCAGGCGCCGCCGTTCGGGTGGTACTGGAGCGCGTCGAGATCGCGGGACTCGGCGCCCAAGTCGACCGCGATCTGCGTCACCTCGCCCGTAGCGCCGGGGTGGTTGGTGGAGAGCTCGCCGCGCTCCTTCGCCTCTCGGAAGCAGCGACCCCCCGCGGCGAGGACGACGGTGGCGGCGTCGATCACGTGCTCGCCGCAGGTCGCGCGCCAGCCGTTCTCGGTCTTCTCGAGCGCACTCAGCGGCGACTTCGGGAAGGCCGTGCCGGAGCCGGCCTCGAAGGCGTCCTTGAGCGCCATCGTGATCGCGAGCCCGGTGCGGTCGCCGACCTGGAGCAGCCGCTTGCGGGAGGCCCCGCCGCACTTGGCGAGCCGGTAGCCCCCGTTCTCGCGGGTGAACGCGACGCCGAGCTCCTCGAGCCAGTGGATCGCGGAGGGCGCCTCGGTCGTCAGGATCTCGGCCAGGCGCCGGTCGGCCGTCTCGTGCGAGCTGCGCCAGACGTCCTCGGCGTGGAGCTCGGGCGTGTCGTCGTCGCTGAAGGCCGCCTGGATGCCGCCCTGCGCCTTCGCGGAGTTGCACGACTGGAGCGCGCCCTTCGTGGCCAGCGCGACCCGCGCGCCCGCCCGCTCGGCGGAGACCGCAGCCGCGAGCCCGGAGGCGCCGGAACCGATCACGAGCACGTCGAAGAAGCGCTGCTCGCCCACGGATCCGAGTCTACCAGTCGCCTAATCCCACCGATAACGATGCGTTATCGACCCGGCCCATTCTCGATTTCGCACCGACATGCCCCAACCCGCCGGCTCGCAGTGGACGAAGCACGCCGAAAACCGCTTGGCTCTGCAGGGGCCCTTAACGGGACCAGGTCCCGTAAACGGCCGGGCGCTCAGCATCCTCGGGCGACCTGCCGATAGGAACCGAATGTTCAGGCTCGTCAGCACGACCGGGATGCTCGTGGGGCTCGCCGTTGCGGCGTTTCTCTGGTCGCAGCAGGCGACGCACGTCCGCACCGAGGCGCCCACCGCGATCCTCGAGGCTGCACAGACCGGAATGGAGCTGAACCACCGAATCCGCGGCACCTATGCGGGCGTCAGCTTCGGTGACGTCAAGGTCGTCCGGGCGGATGCGAACACGTACTGCATCGAGGCGATCGGGTACTTCGTGGCGGGGCCGGACGGCAGGGCCAAGCCCGGCCACTGTTAGCTCAGCGCGGCAAGAGCCGCTCGCGCGCGAGCTCGCCCATCGACGGCGTCTCGCCTCCCCCGAACCCCTCCCGGGGCCAGAACCAGACGATCGCGGCGATCCAGGGTGCGCTGAACAGCACCGGGAGAAGCCAGACCCACCACGGCGCGACGGTGACCACGGCTGAAGCGACGGTGACCACAGCTGAAGTATGCGCCGCCCAGTAGCTCTCCGCCGCTAGTAGATCTCCCGGAGCAGCCCTGCGATCTCCTCCGGGGCGGCCGGCCGCGGGTTCGCCTTCGCGCCCCCTCGCTGTGCGACCGCCGCCGCCACCTCGTCGAGCTCGTGCTCCGGCACGCCGAAGTCGCGGAGCCGCTCGAATCCTCCGAGCCTCGCCAGCTCCTCGACCTTCGCATCCGGATCGTCGCTCCCGATCGCCTTCCCGAAGGCCTCGACCGCGTGCGGCACAGCTACCCGATTGAAGCGCAGCGCCGGCGGGAGGCAGAGCGCGTTCATCGCGCCGTGCGGCAGCCCGTAGCGGCCGCCGAGCGCCTGCGCCATCGCGTGACCGAGGCAGAGGCCGGATCGGCCGAGCGCCTCACCCGCTTTGGAAGCACCCAGCAGCAGCGTTCTGCGCGGCCCGAGGTCGTTCGGGTTCTCGAGCACTGCCGGCAGCGACCCGACGATGAGCTCCGCACCCTCCGTCGCCAACCGGTCGGATTCGGGCGTGCGCGCCGGGTGGTAGAGCGCCTCGGCCGCGTGCGCTAGCGCGTTCAGCGCGGTCCCTGCGGACTCCTCGCGCGGGAGGTCGAGCGTGAGCTCCGGCTCGTAGACGATCCCCGCCAGGTGCGCGCCGGCGCCGCCGCCCCGCATCTTCCGGTCGGGATCCCGAACGCCGAAGAAGCCCGTCCACTCGGCGCCGGAGTAGGTCGACGGCACCGACACCAGCGGGAGCCCGGACGCAGCCGACGCCGCCTTCGCCGTGTCGATCGCGCTGCCCCCGCCGACCGCCACCACGCCGTCGACACCGTCGGGCACCTCGATCCGGTGCGACGGGATCTCGTCCCAGTGAGCAGCCGGCTCGATCCCGAGGTCGTTCCAGCGCGGGCTCGCGACGAGAAACGGACGCTCGACGCCTAGCTCCGCGAGGAGACCC
>DATLQK010000049.1:0-30371 GCA_035535195.1 Gaiellaceae bacterium
GATCCGAGGACGCCGCCAGGCGCCGGCTGGGGCCGTCCAGGTGCGCGGGGATCCGCTGGAGGGAGCACTGATGCCGCGCCCCGAGACGCGGGACGTGACCTTCTCGATCGACGGTCGCGAGGTCACGGCCCCGGAGAACGCCATGCTCGTCGACGCCGCCAAGTTCGGCGACGTCGAGATCCCCGTCTTCTGCTACGAGCCGCGGCTCGGAGCGCCCGTCGGGGCGTGCCGCATGTGCCTCGTCGAGGTCGAAGGGGTGCCGAAGCTTCAGGCTGGCTGCACGCTGACCGCGCAGGACGGGATGGTCGTGCGCACCGCCGCCGCGTCCGCGAAGGCGGCGGAGGGCCAGAACGCGACGCTCGAGTTCATCCTGGTCAACCATCCGCTCGACTGCCCGGTCTGCGACAAGGGCGGCGAGTGCCCGCTCCAGGACCTGACCTTCCGCTGGGGGCCGGGGAACACGCGGATGCGGTTCCCGAAGCGGACGATGGACAAGCCGATCCCGGTCAGCCCGCTGATCGCGCTCGACCGGGAGCGGTGCATCCTCTGCTACCGCTGCACCCGCTTCTCCTCCGACGTGGCCGAAGACGGCCAGCTCGTGGCGCACAACCGGGGCGCCCAATCGGTGATTGCGACCTTCGAGGACGAGCCGTACCGCGGCAAGTTCTCCGGCAACGTGATCGAGCTCTGCCCGGTCGGGGCCCTGACTTCGACGACCTACCGTTTCGAGGCGCGGCCGTGGGAGATCCAGAACGTCCCGTCCGTCTGCGGCATGTGCCCGGTTGGCTGCAACATCGCAGCGACGACGCGCGAAGGCCGCGTCCGCCGGATCCTGTCCCGGAACCATCCCGAGGTCGACGGCGGTTGGCTCTGCGACAAGGGCCGGTTCGCGTACGGCCACCTCGCCGCCCCGGACCGGGTTGTCGACCCGCTCGTGCGCCGGGCGCGCCGCTACGACGAGCTGTCGTGGGACGAGGCGGTCGACGAGGCGGTTCGCATGCTCCGGGCGGCCGAGGGGCGGATCGTCACGGCGCTCTCGGGGTCTGAGACGGTCGAGCTCGCCTACGCGCTCGGGAAGATCGTCCGCCAGGGCCTGGGCTCGCACTGTGCCGTGCTCCCCGAGGAGGTCTCGAACGAGCTGGATGCCGTCCGCGCGCCGCTCTCGAGAATCGGGCAGGCGGACCTCGTCGTGATCGTCGGCGACGAGCCCGTCGCGGAGCGCGCACCGATCGTCGACCTCTGGGTGCGACTGGCGCGGCGGAACGGCGCCGAGATCCTTCACGAGCTCGACGAGGCCCGCGTCCGCTCGGCCGAACGGCCGGTGCTGATCTGGTCGGGCGAAGGCGCCGGCGGCGCCGAGGTCGCCCGGCTCGCGACCTCGTGCGGCTGCCCCGGCTACTTCCTGCCCCGCACCGCGAACGGGCGCGGCGCGGCCGACGCCTGGGCAGCCTCGAGCGACGGCGAGGCCGCTGATCCGGATCCGATCGGCCTGCTGATCATCTCCGGCGACGAGGCCGCGGCCGACCCCAACGTCCGGGCCATGGCCGAGCGGGCCGAGGCCGTGCTGGCGATCGCGATGTTCCGCCGGCCGCTCGCAGGCATCGCCGATCTGATCCTGCCGGGGACGAGCTACCTGGAGCGCGACGGCACCTACATCAACCTCGAGGGGCGCCTGCAGCGTCTGCGGCGGACTTCGATCCCGCCTGCGCCGGACGAGCTCGCGGTCTTGTCGCGCATCGGCTCCGCCGTCGGCGTCGAGCTCTCGCCGTACCCATCCCTGGTCTTCGACGAGGTCTCCGCGATCGCCTACGGCGGCAGGCCCTACGGGGAGGTCGGTGAGGAGGCGGAGCTTCCACAAGCCGTACCGGCGAGCCAGGTCCCCGTGCCTGGCACCGGGGAACGGCCCGGCGAGACGGTCGAAGGGCCCGGGCTCCGCTTGGTCACGTACAAGCCGCTCTTTTCGGGCTCCGCCGTGGAGCGCGTGCCCGAGCTGGAGTTCCAACGGCCCGAACCGGACATCGAGCTGACACCCGCCGACGCGCGGCAGCTCGGCATCCTGCACGGCCAGGAGGTCACGGTCCGCTCCAACGGAACCTCGGTCCAGCTCCGCGCCCGGCTCGCCGAGGACCTCTCCGCCGGCGCGGCTCGGATCGCCGAGGGCTTCGCCACCGGGCTGGAAGGCCGGGTCGAGGTGACGCCGTGAACGAGCCTTGGTGGATCGACGCCATCAAGGCGTTCGTGATCATCAACGTGCTCCTCCTGACCTTCGCCTACATGACGCTCGTCGAGCGGAAGCTGATCGGGCGGATGCAGCGGCGCTACGGCCCGAACCGGGCCGGCCCGTTCGGGCTCCTGCAGCCGATCGCCGACCTCGTGAAGCTGATCCGGAAAGAGGCTTTCTATCCGGGCACGGCGATCGGCAGCCTCTACATCGCCGCGCCCGCGCTCTCCGCGGCCACCGCGCTCGCCGCCTTCGCCGTGATCCCGTTCGGGAACGGCTGGCACGTCGGCGACTACTACATCAGCGGCCAGGTGGCCAACGTCTCGATCGGGCTGATCCTGCTCTTCGCCCTCGGCTCCGTCGGGATCTACGGCTTCATCGTCGGCGGCTGGGCCTCCGACTCCAAGTACTCGCTGCTCGGTTCGATGCGCACCTGCGCGCAGCTCGTCTCCTACGAGGTCTCCCTGGCGCTCTCGGTGCTCGGCGTCGTGATCATGGCCGGTTCGCTCTCGCTCGTGGACATCGTCCACGCCCAGGAACTGGACTGGTGGTACGCGGTGCCGCAGTTCGTCGGGCTGCTGGTCTTCTTCATCGCCGGAATCGCCGAGACGAACCGCGCGCCGTTCGACCTGCCCGAGGCTGAGACCGAGCTCGTCGCCGGCTACCTCACCGAATACAGCGGCATGCGCTTCGGCCTCTTCTCGATGGCCGAGTACATCAACATGATCGTGCTCTCGGCCCTCTGCGTGACCCTCTTCTTCGGCGGCTGGCTGGGGCCGTGGGCTCCGGGGCCGCTCTGGTTCCTCCTCAAGCTCCTGCTCGTGATCTTCATCTTCATCTGGCTGCGGACGACGGTCCCGCGCCTGCGGTACGACCAGCTGATGGCGTTCGGCTGGAAGGTGCTGCTCCCGGTGGCGACGATCAACGCCCTCGTCACGGCCGCCTTGGTGGTGGCGCTGTGAGCTTGCTCACGTCACCGGGGCGGCGCTGGGGGTGCGGGGCCGGAGGGCACAGTGCGACAGAGCACGGGCCCGGAGAGCCCCGTGCCGCCAGCGTCGTCAGCCTTCGGCGGAGCCCGGCTTCGCCGGGCGGGAGCCGAAGGAGGCCGGTGGCGTGAGCCCACAGCCTTTTGATACGGCGAAGGGCTTCGCCGTCACCCTGAAGCAGCTTTTCCGCAAGCCGATCACGCAGCAGTACCCCGAGGAGAAGCGACCGGTGTACCCGCGGTTCCGCGGACGCCACCGGCTCTGGCGCCACTCGAACGGGCTCGAGAAATGCGTCGGTTGCTCGCTCTGCGCCGCCGCCTGCCCGGCGGACTGCATCCGCGTCGTCGCCGAGGAGAACACGGCGGCGAACCGGGTCTCGGCGGGCGAGCGGTACGCGCGGATCTACGAGATCAACCTCAGCCGCTGCATCTTCTGTGGCTACTGCGAGGTCGCGTGCCCGTTCGACGCGATCACGCTCGAGGCCGAGTACGAGCTCTCGGAGTACTCGCGCGACGACCTGATCTACACGAAGGACATGCTGCTCGCCCCGCCGGTCAAGCGCATGCCCGTCGCCGACCGCGACCTCTTCGACACCCCGATCCCGGCCTACAAGGCGAACTCCTGATGGGGAACGTCCTCGTCTGGGCGATCTGGGTCGTGGCCGCCGTCGCGTGCCTCGGCTCCGGGCTCGCCGTGATCAGCTTCTCGAACCCCTTCTTCTCGGCTCTGGCGCTGATCGCGAACCTCGCCGCCCTGGCCGTCCTCTACCTGCTGCTCTCGGCGGAGTTCGTCGCCGCGGCGCAGGTGCTCGTCTACGCGGGCGCCGTGATGGTGATGTTCCTGTTCGTAATCGCCTACGTCGGGAGTCACGCCGACTCCCCGCTCGCGGGAGGACCAAGTTCGCAGCGGCTCGCCGCGATCATCGCGGCGGGCGCGATCCTCGTGAACGTCGTCGTCGCCCTCGCGCTCACGACGAGCGGCCGACTGGAGAGCGCCGCCGACACCGGCCCGAGCTTCGGCTCGCCGTCCGACGTCGGCGAGGTGTTCCTCACGAACCACCTCCTCGCCTTCGAGATCACCTCGATCGTGCTGCTCGTCGCCGCCGTTGGCGGTGTGATCCTCGGCAGTGAGCGGGAGCGCCGCGAGCCGTGATGGGCCCCGACGTCAGCTGGTACATCGTGACGTCCGCGTTCCTGTTCGCGGTCGGGGCGCTCGGCGTGCTGCTGCGGCGCAACCCGCTGATCGTGCTCCTCTCGCTCGAGATCATGCTGAACGCGGCCAACCTCGCCCTGATCGGGTTCGCGCGCCACCTCGGCGAGACGAGCGGGCAGGTGTTCGCGCTCGCCGTGATGGCCGTCGCGGCCTCGGAGGTCGTCGTCGGCCTCGGCCTGATCGTCGCGCTGAACCGCAACCGGATCCCGCTCGACGTCGACCGGCTGAGCACCCTCCGCGGATGATCGCCGCCTCCTGGATCACCCTGTTCGCGCCGCTGGGCGCCACCGTGCTGATCACGCTCGGCGGGACGTGGATCACGAGGCGTCAGGCCGGCTACATCGCGACGCTCGCCGTCCTCACCTCCTTCGTCACCGCCCTCGTCGCCTTCTTCGAGCTGCTGAACGAGCAGCCCGAGGAGCGCTCGCACACGTCGGTGCTCTGGACCTGGCTGACCGCGGGCGACTTCCAGGTCGGCCTCCGGATCCTCGTCGACCCGCTCTCGATCTTCATGATGCTCGTCGTCTCGGGCGTGGGCTTCCTGATCGTCGCCTACTCCGTCGGCTACATGGACGGCGAGGACGAGGAGCGCCGGTTCTTCGCCTACATGTCGCTGTTCGTCTTCTCGATGCTGCTGCTCGTCCAGAGCGGCGACCTGCTGATCCTGCTCGGAGGCTGGGGCCTCGTCGGTCTCTGCTCCTACCTCCTGATCGGGTACTACCAGGAGCGGCCGGAGGCGATCGCCGCCGCGAAGAAGGCGTTCATCATGAACGCCTTCGGCGACGCGACGATGGCGCTCGCGCTGTTTCTCGTGCTGCAGCGGCTCGGCACCCTCGAGTACGGCGGTGTCTTCGCCGGGATCGACGGCATCGGCGGCTGGGCGATCACGCTGATCTCGCTCGGCCTGCTGGGCGGCGCCGTCGCGAAGTCGGCCCAGATCCCGCTCCAGACCTGGCTCCCGGACGCAATGGAAGGCCCGACGCCGGTCAGCGCGCTGATCCACGCCGCCACGATGGTGACGGCCGGCGTCTACATGCTCGTCCGCCTGAACCCGATCTTTGAGCAGACGCCCGGGATCCAGAAGCTGGCGGCGGGCCTCGGCGCGATCACGCTCCTTGTCGCCGGCCTGATCGCGCTCGTCCAGGTCGACATCAAGCGCGTGATCGCGTACTCGACGATGGCGCAGATCGGCTACATGTTCGTCGGCGCCGGGATGACCGCCTACCCGAACGCCATGTTCCACTTGATGACGCACGCCTTCTTCAAGGCGTTGCTCTTCCTCGGGGCCGGCATCGTGATCCACGCGCTGCTCGGCGAGCAGGACATGCGGAGGATGGGCGGTCTCGGACGCACGTTGCCGCGCACCTACGCCGTGATGCTCGTGGGCGCGCTCGCGCTCGCCGGCATCCCGCCGCTCTCGGGGTTCTTCTCCAAGGATCCGCTGCTCGCCTCCCTGCTCGACGCCGGGGGCTACGGCGTGCTGCTCTGGCTCGCCGGCCTCGTCGGGACCTTCCTCACCGGCCTGTACGCCTTTCGCCTGATCTTCATCGTCTTCGGCGGCGAGCCGTCGCCGTACGCGCGCGAGCATCTCCACCGCCCGGGAACGACCATGCCCGCGCTGTGGATGGCGTGGACGGTCGGCGTCCTCGCCGTGCTGGCCGCCGTCGGCGGCTGGATCCAGTTCTCGCCCTTCTGGACGCCGATCACCGACTTTCTCGAGCCGGTCGCGGCGCCGGGGATCGAGCCGAGCGGGATGCAGGAGCTCTGGACGAGCGTGCTCGCCGTCGCGCTCGGGCTCGCCGGGATCGTGCTCGCCTGGGCCGTCTTCTCGACCGGCCGCGTCGAGGTGCCTCGACCTGCGGCGCTCCAGCGGCTGCTGGAGGAAAAGTTCTACTTCGACACGGCCTACGACTACGCGTTCTACCGGCCGGCCTCCTGGATCGCGGCCGCCGCGATCCGGTTCGTCGAGGGGCCGGTGATCAGCGGCTCGATCCGCGAGCTCTCCGAAGGCACCCGGCTCCTCGCGACACGCGTCACCGAGCTCCAGACGGGCCTGCTGCGGAACTACGCGCTGGCGCTCGGCGGCGGCGCGGCGCTCCTCGCCCTCGTCTTCCTGGCGGTGCGGGCCTGATGACGGACTGGCTCGCAACGATCCTGATCGTCCTCCCGCTGGCCGCTGCGCTGATCGTCTGGCTCCTGCCGCTCGCCGACCGCACCGCCGGCTCGCTCGCGCTACTCGCGGCGCTGGTCGAGATCGGGGTCTGGATCAACGCGGTGACGCGCTTCGACTTCGGCGTCTCCGGGCCGCAGTTCGACCAGCAGCACAGCTGGTTCGGCGACCTCGGCGTCTCGTACCACGTCGGCCTCTACGGCTTCTCGCTCTGGCTCGTCGGGATGAGCGTGGTCGTGCTGGGCGCGGCGATCGCCTACGCCTTCTGGACGGGCCGCCCGCGACCGCGGGCCTACTTCGGCCTGATGCTGTTCCTGACCGGCGCCGTCGTGGGAGTCTTTTCGTCCCTCGACCTGCTGCTCTTCTACGTCTTCTTCGAGGCGATGCTGATCCCGCTCTACGTGCTCGTCGGCGTCTGGGGCGGGGCCGGCCGGCTCACGGCGACGCTCAAGTTCGTGATCTACACGATGGCCGGCTCGCTGCTGATGCTGGCGGCGATCGTCGCCTTCGGCCTCACGGAGGGGACGTTCGACCTCGCCTCCGGCACGACGAGCGACAACGACTTGATCTTCCTGGGCTTTGTGGCGGCCTTCGCGGTGAAGGCTCCGCTCTTCCCTTTCCACGGGTGGCTGCCGGACGCCTACCGCGAGTCCTCGGCCGAGGTCGCGGCGGTGCTCTCGGGCGTGGTCTCGAAGGCCGCCGGCTTCGGCTTCCTCTTCATCGCGATCCCGCACTTCCCGCAGCCCGCGCACGACCTCCAGTGGCTCGTGCTCGCACTGGCCGCCGCCGGGCTCGTCTACGGCTCGCTCGTCGCGTTCCGCGCGCCCGACGTCCGCGGCGTGATCGCCTACTCGAGCCTGGCGCAGATGAGCCTCGTCACGATCGGGCTCTTCGCGCTGAACACGCTCGGGACGACCGGCGCCGTGCTGCAGATGGTGAACCACGGGCTGCTCTCGGCCTCGCTCTTCCTGCTGGCCGGCGTGATCGAGCGCCGTGCGACGACCGGAGACTTCGCCCTGCTCGGCGGGATGGCGCGCGGCAGGCCCGCGCTCGCCACGGTGCTAATGACGGCGGGCGTGATCGCCCTCGCCGTGCCCGGCTCGACGGCATTCGCCGGTGAGTTCCTGATCCTGGCCGGCGTGTTCAACCAGGGCTGGGGGTGGGCGGTCGCCGGTGCGCTGGGGATCGTGCTCGCTGCGATGTACATGCTGCGCCTGATCTCCGCGGTGCTCCACGGACAGGTCGGCTCGGCGGTTCCCGACGAGGCGCTCGACCTCCGCCCGGCGGAGCTCGCAGTCGTCGTCCCGCTTGTCGCCCTGCTCCTCGCCCTCTCGGCCTGGCCGGCCGCGGTCACCGACCACCTGACGTTCTGATGCCGACGCCCAACGTCGACTGGTTCGCGCTCTCGCCGTCGCTCGCGCTGCTGGGCGCTTCGGCGCTCTGCCTGTTGGGGGCCGTGTTCGTGCCTGCGGCGGCGCGGAAGCTCTTCAGCGCGTCGGTCGCCGCACTCGGATTCGCCGGCGCCGGCGTGATGGCCGGCTGGCTGTTCGCGGACACCCACCGCGCGACGGGCGAGGTGGCCGACGCGATCACGCGCGACCGCTGGGGCGCCTTCGCGCAGATCCTCGTCGCCGGAGCGGGCCTCCTCGCCGTCGGGGTCTCGTACGGACAGCGGACGCGCGCCGATCACGTGGGCGAGTACTACGCGCTGCTCACGGCGTCGGCCGCAGGAATGGCGTTCCTCGTCCAGGCCAGCGACCTGATGACGCTCTTCCTCGGTCTCGAATGGTTCTCGATCTGCCTCTACATCCTCTGCGCGATCGAGATCGACGCCGTCAGCTCGCTGGAGGCCGGGCTCAAGTACCTGGTCGTCGGGAGCTTCGGCTCGGCCGTGCTGCTCTACGGCCTCGCGCTCGTCTACGGCGCCACGGGAGAGCTTAAGTTCGGCGCCATCGCCGACGCGATCCAGGCGCAGGGGCTCGAGAACGACGGGCTCGTGCTCGCCGGCCTCGCGCTGATCATCGCCGGGCTCGGCTTCAAGGCCTCGGCGGCGCCGTTCCACATGTGGACGCCTGACGTCTACGAGGGCGCGCCCACGCCCGTCACCTCGTTCATGTCGGCGGCGACGAAGACGGTGGCGCTCGTGCTCGCCTTCCGCGTGCTCGTGACTGCGTTCCCGGCGGAAAGCGACGTCTGGGAGCTCGGGATCGCAGTGATCGCCTGCGTCTCGCTCGCGTGGGGGAACATCGCCGCGCTCGTCCAGCGGAACCTGAAGCGGATGCTGGCCTACTCGTCCATCTCGCACGCGGGCTTCATGCTGATCGCGGTCGCCGCGGACAGCGAGCTCGGTGCGAAAGCGCTCCTCTACTACCTGGTCCCCTACGGCGCCGCCTCGCTCGGAGCCTTCGGCGTCGTCGCGGCGCGGGAGCGCGAGCTCGGCGAGCGGGTGACGCTCGACAACATCGCCGGCATGGGCTGGGAGCGGCCGCTGCTCGGGGTCTCGATGTGGGCCTTCATGCTGGCGTTCGCGGGGCTCCCACTCACCGGGGGCTTCGTCGGCAAGTTCTACGTCTTCGCCGCGGCCTACGACGCCGGCATGTGGTGGCTCGTGATCGTCGGCGTGATCGCGACGGCGGTCAGCCTCTACTACTACCTGGCCGTCGTACGCTCGATGTACATGCGGATGCCGGAGCTCGAGGTGCGCCTCGCGCCGGTGGGCGGCTCGCCCCCGCGCGAAGCGCTGCTCCAGTCGACGGTGCTCGCCTGCACCGCGGTCACGATCGGCGCTTTCTTCGCCGTCCAGCCGCTCATCGACCTGGCCGAGAAAGCCGCAGCTCAGCTCCCGCTCTAGGCAAGTAACAACTTGCCACTAAAGGGGCGCCTGGCGGCTCTCCGAGCGGCATCTGCCGGGCCGACCGGCAAGTAACAAGTTGTTACTTGCGGCCGAGCTCGCGGGCCACAGCGACCGCGCCCTGGATTCCCACGATCGCGAGGCACGCTGTCAGCGTCGCGCCGCCGACGGCCGGGGCGACCGAGCCGAGGGCCGGCGCGCGCACCGCGGCGCTCGCCGTGACGAGCGCGAGGCCGATCGCCCACAGGAGCGCCTGCAGCGAGACCGTCGCCGGAGCGGGCGGCTCGGTGGCGACGAAGTCGCCGTAGGCAGCCAACGCTGCTGCCGCGACGACCGGAACCGCAGCGAGCAGCGCGTAGAACGCGAAGTCCGAACGCCCCGCGACGTCCGCGAGGCCGGCGAAGACGACGAGGCCGACAGGCCACAGGTGGCGGCTCATACGCCGCGGTTCGACACCTGGATAGGGTCCTCCTGCCGAGATGCTCTGGCCTCTCCTCCTCGCCGCGCCGCTCGGGGGCCTCGTGCTGTTGCTTGCCCGGCCCGAGCTGGACGTCCACTGGGAGCACCATCCGGCCCACTTCTGGCTCGTGCTCGGCGAGTCGGCCGTCAGCGTCGCGCTCGGCGGGCTCACGAGCTCGGCCGCCACGCGCCGCGGCGACGCGCGCCTCTTCCTCGTCTCGCTGGCGTTCCTCGCGGCCGCCGGCTTCCTCGGCCTCCACGCGCTCGCCACACCGGGCGTCCTGCTCGAGAACAAGAACACGGGCTTCGTCGTCGCCACCCCCGTCGGTCTCTTCCTAGCCTCCATCTTTGCGGCCGCGTCGGCTCTCACCCTCCGACCGGAAGCGAACGCCGTCATCCTCGCCCGCGCGCGCCTCGCCCTCTGGACGCTCGGCCTCCTTCTCGTCGCCTGGGGCGCCTGGTCGCTGGCGGAGCTCCCGCCGCTCGACCGGCCGCTCCCGCCGACCGAGGCCGACGCGCCCCTGTACTCGCTCGCGCTGCCGGCCGTCGGCCTGTACGCGTTCGCCTCCTACCGCTACTGGCGCCTCTACCGTAGCCGTCCCTCCCCGGTCCTGGCAGGAGTCACGGCCGCCTGGATCCTGCTCGCCGAGGCGACGATCGCGGTGGCGTTCGCGCGCAACTGGCACGCGTCGTGGTGGGAGTGGCACCTGCTGATGGCCACGGCTTTCGGCCTCGTCGCGTACACGGCCCTGCGCGAGCGCACCCGCGGCGAGCTCTTCGCGGGCCTCTACCTCGACGACACGCTGGGCCGGATCGACCGGCGCTACACCGACGCCGTGAAGGCGGCGGCGGCGGAAGGCCTCTCGCAGGCGGAGCTCCAGCGACGCTTCGGGCTCGGCGCGGAGGAGGCGGCCGTCGCCGAGCGCGCCGCGCGCGAGGTCGAGGAGGTCGAGGGCCTGCTCAGCCCGTACCTCTCGCCGCAGCTCGCCGCGCGCCTCCGGGCGGCGCCCGCGATCGCCGAGCTCGGAGGCGAGGAGCGCGACGTCACGGTTCTGTTTGCCGACCTCCAGGGCTTCACCGCGTTCACGGAGCGCCACAGCCCCGCTGAGGTGCTCACGATGTTGAACGAGTACTGGGCCCGGACGGTCCCCGTGGTGCTGGGCGATCACGACGGCATGATCGAGCGCTTCGCCGGCGACGCGATCATGGTCGTCTTCAACGCCGCGGCGGACCAGCCAGACCACGCACATCGCGCCGCGCACGCGGGACTCGCGCTCCAGCGCGCCGCCGCCGAGCTCGCGTCGGCCGATCCGACCCGTCCACGCTTCCGAGTCGGGATCAACACCGGGCCGGCGATCGTCGGGAACGTCGGCACGAAGGAGCAGCGGAGCTTCACCGCGATCGGGGACACGACGAACCTCGCCGCGCGGCTGCAGACGTACGCCGGCCCGGGCCAGGTGGTCGTCGGCGAGACCACCTGGGAGGCGATCCGTGACCACGCACGCGCGGAGCCGCTCGGCGACCTCGAGCTGAAGGGGAAGTCGTCGCCGGTGATGGCGTACCTCCTGGTCGACCTCCGCTAGATTCCGCTCCGGAGATGGCGGGCGTTCAGCTCACCTGGCTCGGACACGGATCGTTCCGGTTCGACACCCCCGGCGGCAAGCGCGTCTACCTCGACCCCTTCTTCGACAACCCGAAGTTCCCCGAGGACGAGCGCGAGCCGGAGCGCATCGACATCCTCGCGATCACGCACGGGCACAGCGACCACGTCGGGAACAGCGTCGACCTGATCAAGCGCTTCAAGCCGACCGTGGTCGGGATGGTGGAGATCGTCGCCTGGCTCGGGAACCAGGGCGCCGACGTCGGGGAGATGCCGGGGACGAACAAGGGCGGCACGCGCAACGTCGACGGCGTCAAGTTCACGATGACCGATGCGAAGCACTCGAGCGGCGGCCCGAACGGTGAGTACCTCGGCGACCCCGCCGGCTACGTGATCGAGGTCGAGAACGGCACGAAGCTCTACTTCGCCGGCGACACGGCGGTCTTCGGCGACATGCAGCTGATCGGGCGCATCTACGAGCCCGACGTCGCGATCCTCCCGATCGGCGACCACTTCACGATGGGCCCGACGGAAGCGGCGATCGCGCTGGAGCTCCTCGGCGTGCCGCGCTGCGTCCCGTGCCACTACGGAACGTTCCCGATCCTCACCGGCAGCCCCGACGAGCTCGCGAAGCTCACCGACGTCGAGCTGCTCGTGATGGAGCCGGGCCAGACGATCGAGGTTTGAGAGAGCGCTGGTTCGGCTCGACCGGCCGCAAGGTCCCCCAGATCGCGGTCGAGGGTGAGCTGGACACCGAGGGGGCGCTTGTCCTCGACGAGCTCGACGAGAACACGCTTCGAGCGGCGTTCGACGAGGGGCGCCCGGTCGTCGTCCGGGCAGGATCGCCCGAGGCCGTCCTGGAGGCGTTGAAGCGGCCGGAGGTCTCGTCCGTGCTGGTGCCGGAGGAGAAGCGGGATTTGCTTGACATCGACTTGATCCGGATGACCTACGGGACGTACTCGATCGCAGCCTGCGACCTCGAGGCGGGCCGGTGGGGCGTCGCGACGCAGTCGAAGTTCCTCGCCGTGGGCTCGGTCGTGACCTGGGCCGAGCCGCAAGTCGGGGCGATCGCAACCCAGGCGTATGCGAATCCTCGGTACGGCCCCGAGGGACTGACGCTCCTGCGCGAAGGACTGTCCGCGCAGGAGGTCGTCGACCGGCTCACCGCCGCCGACGACGGCCGCGAGCACCGCCAGCTCGGCATCGTCGACGCGGAGGGCCGCGCGGCGAGCTTTACGGGCTCCGAGTGCCACGACTGGGCCGGCGGCCGCACCGGCGACGGCTATGCCGCGCAAGGAAACATCCTCGTCTCGGGTGAGACGGTCGAGTCGCTGGCGGAGACTTTCGAGCGCACCGCGGGCCGACCGCTGGCAGAGCGCCTGCTGGACTGCCTCGACGCCGCGCAGGAGGCCGGAGGCGATAGTCGCGGTCAGCAGTCGGCCGCCCTGCTCGTCGTGCAGAAGGACAGTGGCTACGCGAGTCTCTCCGACGTCCTCGTCGGCCTCCGCGTCGACGACCACCCGCGGCCGCTGGAGGAGCTCCGTCGCATCTACGGGCTTCACCAGGCGATCTTCGGCCAGACGCCGCGGGACGAGTGGGTCCCGGTGGACGAGGAGCTCGGCGCCGAGCTCGGCGAGCGGCTCGCACGGCTCGGCTACGAGGGCGAGCTGCCGGATGCACTGTTCCGCTGGGCCGGGAACGAGAATCTCGAGGAGCGCGTAGCCGGAGCGGAAGCGATCGACCCTGTTGTGCTCGACGAGCTGAGGAGGCAGACGTGAGCGAGAAGTACAAGGTGGCGACGGTGGAGGAGATGAAGATCCCGCCGCTCGAGGGGCGGCCGACTTGGTCCCGTGTCCGCCAGCACCTCGGGATCAGCGCCTTCGGCATCAACGCCTGGACGGCGGAAGAGCCGGGCATTGAAGTGATCGAGGAACACGACGAGGTCGGCGAGGCCGCCGGCAAGCATGAGGAGGTCTACCTCGTCCTGAGCGGGAGGGCGACGTTCACGGTCGACGGCGAAGAGATTCAGGCGCCACCGGGTACCTTCGTGTTCGTCGGTGACCCGACGTTGAGGCGAAAGGCCGTCGCCGACGAGCCGGGGACGACCGTCGTCGCCGTCGGGGCGAAACAGGGTGTGGCGTTTCAGCCGTCGCAATGGGAGCGGTCAGGGCCCGCCTTCGCCTACTTCGCGACGAAGGAATACGACAAGGCGTACGCGGTGCTCAGAGAGCTGCTCGAGGAGTATCCCGACGACGGGGGGATCCTCTACAACCTCGCCTGCGCGGAAAGCCTGGTCGGGAGGACCGAGGAGGCGATCACGCATGTCCGGCAGGCGGTCGAACGCCAGGAGCGGTTCCGGGATGCCGCGAAGCGCGACTCGGACTTCGATGCGATCCGCGAGGACTCGCGGTTCAAGGAGCTGGTCGATGCCTAGTCGTCCTCGGGGTGGTCGCGGCCGGACCCCGAGCCCGACGAGCCGGAGCCGCCGCTCCCCGAGCTGTCGTCGCCCCCGCGGCCGCGGCCCCGGCCGCGGCCGGAGCGATCGTCGGTCGTCGTCCGCCTCGTTCCGGTCGTGGTCGTAGTCGTCGAGGGCGCCTGGCGGGTCGCCCGTGCCTTCTTGCGCGCCGCCGGAGCCACAGACCGCGTCCGGACCGGCGCGAGTCCGTCGCCGGCTTCGATGCTCGCCACCGGCAATGCCACCGTGTCGCGCGCGATCAGATGACCCGCGAGGCCGAGACCGGCCGCGAAGGCCAATCCGAGTGCGATGAGGGCTCCGAATCGCATCGCTCCAGGCTAGACCCGCTCGGGTAAAGCCTCGTCCAACTCCCTGTTCGGGGTTTGCAAAGGCCCGTCGGCCGCGGGCAGCCGGAGCTCGGCGCGAGCGCCGCCGTGCAGGCGGTTGCGGATCGAGGCCGAGCCGCCCCAGCGCCGCGCCAACGTGGCCACGAGCGCCAGTCCGAGACCGGTTCCGGGCGCACGGCTGCCCCCGCTGCCACGCGCGAAGCGCTCGAACACCTGCCCCTCCTCGCCCGGCCGCAGGCCCGGGCCCTCGTCGAGCACGGCGAGGTAGGCCTCCCGCCCTTCGCGCGCACACTCGATCCGTACGCTGCCGCCCGTCGAGTACTTGAGCGCGTTCTCGATCATGTTGTCGAGCACGATCGCAAGATCCTCCGCCGACGCCCGCGCGTACGCGTTCTCGCGGCAGTCGACGAAGAGCTCGTGGCCCGTCTGGGCGGCCCGGTCGTTCCAGCGCTCCACCGCCTGCTCGACCTGGTCGGCGAGGGAGACGACGGTGCCGGTGCCCGGCCGGTCGCCCTCCCGCGCCAGCGTCAGGAGCGTCGTCAGGAGCCGTGCGAGCCGCTCGACCTCGCGCTCGGCCGCCTCGAGCTCGTCCGAGAGCTCCGGGCCCGCCTTCAGCGCCGCCGCCTCGAGCCGGAGGCGCAGGCCGGTGAGCGGCGTCCGGAGCTGATGGGACGCGTTGGCGACGAACTGCCGCTGCGCCTCGAGCACCTGCCCGAGCCGCTCGGTCATGTCGTTGAACGCGTGGGCGACCTCACGGTGCTCCGTCGAACCCTCGGGCGCGGCCCGCGCCTCGAGGTCGCCCGCCTCCACGCGGCGCGCCGCCTCGGCAAGCCGCTGCAGCGGCCGGGCGAGGGTGCCCGCGAGCACCCACGCGAAGGCGAGCCCGAGCACGAGTGCGATCAGCCCGATCCCGATCAGGCCGAGGACGTCACGACGGACGCGCCGCTCGATCGCGTCGACGCTCTGCGTCACGCGGACGGCGCCGACGCGGGCATTCCCGCTCACGACCGGCACGGCCGTGTAGAGGAGCGACTCGCCGAGCGTGTCGCTGAACCGCCGCCCCTGGGCGACCTGTCCCTCCTGGAGCGCCGTGCGGATCTCCGGTCGGTCGCCGTACGAGCCGCCCGCCAGGCCCGCGGAGTCGGCGGCGAGGCGCCCGGCCGAATCGACAACGATCACGCGGCCGCCGAGATCCCGGGCGGCCTCCCTGGTGATCAGCCGGAGCTGCGCGGCGTCGCGCATGCGGCCCGAGGCGCTCGCTGCGACGAGCTGGGCCTGCGCCGCAGCCTGCCCCTCGACCTCGGCGTCGACCCGCCGCGAGACGTTGAGGATGAGCGGGATCTCGAGCGCCACGATCACGAGCACGAGCACGTACGCGAAGGCGGCTAGGAGCCGGGTCCGGAGCGACACGGTCAGGCCTCGTCGTCCGAGGAGAACCGGAAGCCGACGCCGCGGACCGTGTGGATGTAGCGGGGCGCCGTGGGGTCGTCGCCCAGCTTGCGCCGCAGGCCGCTGATGTGAACGTCCAGGGTCTTCGTCGAGCCGAACCAGTTCGTGTCCCAGACCTCGTCGATTAGCCGCTCCCGCGTGACGACGGCGCCGGCGGTCTCGACAAGCAGCCGGAGGAGGTCGAACTCCTTGCGGCTGAGCTCGAGCTCCGAGCCGTCGACGGCGGCGCTCCGGCGCGCGGGGTCGAGCTCGAGCTCGCCGATCCTCGTCGCACCGCTCGGTCGCCGCTCGCCCGCCTCGGCCGCGCGCCTCAGCACGGCCCGGACGCGGGCGACGAGCTCGCGGGCGCTGAACGGCTTCACGACGTAGTCGTCTGCGCCGAGCTCGAGGCCGGCGACGCGGTCCGCCTCCTCGCCGCGCGCGGTCAGCATGATCACCGGGAAGCGGGCGCGCGAACGCAGCTCGCGCAGGACGTCGAAGCCGGAGCCGTCCGGCAGCATCACGTCCAGCAGTACGAGGTTCGGCCGGATGCGGTCGGCCATTTCCAGCGCCTCCTGCGCCGTTCCTGCCACGGCAGTGTCGAAGCCCTCACGTTGGAGGGCTTCGACGAGCGGCGTGGTGATCGACTCCTCGTCCTCGACGAGGAGCACGGTGCGCCGGCCGAGCTGCATGCCCGGTTTGTACCCGCTCAGCGGGCGCGGAAGCTTCCGCGCATCCCCTCGGAGGCGTGGTCGCTGACCGCGCACCAGTAGGAGTAGCGGACGCCCTTCCTCAGCTTGGCGACGATCGTGGCGCTGCCGCCGCCGGCCAGGAGCCGCGTGCCCCAGCGCTTGCCGCCGCCGCGGAGCATGAAGTTGTGCTCGTCGCCGCCCGCGTTGCGGACCACGAAGCGCACGGTTCCTGCCTTCGGGCGTGCCGAGAGCGAGATCGCGCCGTCGACCTCCTTGACGCGGACGGTCTGGGTCGCGCCGGAGCCGAGCGTGGGGACGAGCAGCGCCGCCGTCGCTCCGAGCGAAGCGAGCAGGAGGAGAAGTGTCTTCTTCATCGTCGTCAGACCCCTTTCGGTCAGTTGTCAGTCGTCGTCGTGGCCGCCGCCGCGCCCGGAGTTCGAGCCCGAGCGGTCGTCGTCGCCGTGGTCGTCGTCGGAGCCGCGGTTCGGCCCGGAGCGGTCATCGCGGCCCGGGCGGTCCTCCGCGCGGTCGTCGTCATCGTTCTCCCGGACGGTGCCGGCGGGAACGCCCGTGCACCGCGGGTCGTTCGCGTGCTCGGCCTCGTCGCACGGGCCACTCAGGTCCTCGCCGGTCTCGGTGGTGCCGGTGGGAGCCGTCGTGGTGGCGTCCGTTCTGGTCGTGCCGAGCGTCGTCGCGTCGTCGGTCGTCGCTGTGGTCGTGAAACCGTCGTTCGATGAGCCGGTGAGTGCGTTACCGGCGAGCGCGCCGCCTGCGGCGAGCAGCACGAAGGCGGCAAGTCCGATCACGAGCTTGGTCATGAGTCCTCCTTTGTTCACGGCCATAGGCTCGCGTGCGCCCGCTCAAGAGCGGGCAAATGGGAGGAAAACCTTGGTTAAGCCTTGGTATCGCCGGGCAGACGGACGCCCTCTGCCGCCGCCCGCAGCGCGGGCACCGGGTCCGTCTCCGGCCGCGCGACGAGGAGGACGGCGCCGTAGCCGTCCCCTGCGAGAGCGTCGACGAGGAGCTGCAGCCCGAGTGCGAGCGCGAACGCCTTGTGGGCGCGGTCGCCCCCAAAGGGGACAAGCTCCTCCTCCGAGGCGAGGCCGGCGATCACGTCGCCGTAGGTGACCTGCCCCATCGAGACGTCAGCCACGACTGGTCCGCCGTCCGAGCTCGGGATCGCGATCGACAACGGGTTCGTCCCGGCGAGCTTCGGGCCGCCGCCGGGAGGTCCGAGCCGCGGCGGTGACGTCGCCGTCAGCGCGGCGACGAGGCCGCCGTCGGCGAGCCTGCGCGTCCAGTAGCCGAGCATGCCGGTGGGGAAGCAGTTCGAGGCGACGACGACCCGCGCCCGCTCGGGCGGCGACTCGAGCTGTGCCGCGCAGACGGCCGCCAGCGTCAGGTAGCCGAGCGCGCCGCGTCCGTCCCAGCGTTCGTAGCCCGGCTCCGCGACGATACGCTCGGGCCGAGCCGCCGGGTCGACCTGCTGCGTCCTCAGCCACTCGACCCGGCTCAGGCCGTGGCCCTGCTTCCCGCGGCGCTCGGCGTCGAGGAAGTGCTCGGCGAGGATCCCGGCGTCGCGGTCGTCGAAGCCGAGGCTGCGAAGGGTCGGCACGACGTCTTCAGGCCTCATTTCACCCGACTTTTACGAACTTCTTACAGCGGGGGGACGCCGCAGCGCCCACCCTTGGGCAGCAGCAGGGGTGCAAACCGAAACTGGGGGGTACCACGACATGCGCAGAATCAAGGTCTGGCTCTTGATCGTGTCGGCGCTCGCGCTCGTCTCCGCGGGTGCTGCGGTCGCACACGGCAAGCGTGGCAAGACCCATACGGACGCGGTCTCCGCGACGCTCGCGGCGACCCAGGCGCGCATCGCGAACAAGACGTGCACCGGCGAGGACGGCGCCTATCGCGCCTTCCACGGCAAGTGGACCGGAACCTCGACGGGCGACCCGCGCCTGACCGGGAAGCTCAGGCTCTATGCCCGCGGCCTGGTGAACACGACCACGGGGAGCGGCCAGGTCACCGGGTGGCTCGGGATCCGCGGTGAGAAGTCCTGGGCGAAGGCGCGCTTCGTCGCCGTCGTCACGGGCGGCACCGGGCTCAACGGCTACGTCATCGGCTGGGTCCGAGACAAGACCGGCAGCACGGTCGAGGAGACGGCCGGCAGCGGCAGGCTCCTCGGTTCGATCTTCGGCACGATCGCGCCCGACGGCGCGCTCGCGGCCAGAATCGGTACGGGGGCCGCAGTCGCCGTCGCCAACATCCAGGGCGGTGGCTGCTCCAACCATGTGCACGGCAAGCGCCGTTAGGCGCTAGCCGCGCGCGCCCGCGAGTGGGAGGGGCTTGGTGATGCCGAGTCCCTCCTCGCGGCGCGTCTGCTGCAGCGCCTCCGCGAGACGGATGATCGCCTGCGAGGCTTCCGCGTCGGGCTGCTCCCACACGAGCGGCTCGCCGCGGTCGGCGGCCTCGCGGAGCGCCGGATCGAGCGGAATCTTCGCGAGCAACGGCAGGCCGGTCTCGTGCGCGAGCGCCTCCCCGCCGCCGGAGCCGAAGAGCTCGTCGCCTGTGCCGACCAGGTACGACATGTTCTCGACCGCGCCGACGAGCCGCATGTTCGTCTTCTCCGCCATCTGCGCCGCGCGCACAGCGACCTGCTGGGCGGCGGGCTGCGGCGTCGTCACGACCAGCGCCTCGGCGCGCGGGAGCAGCTGCCCGAGCGAGATCGAGACGTCGCCGGTGCCGGGTGGCATGTCCACGACGAGCGTGTCCAGCTCGCCCCAGTGGACGTCGGAGAGGAACTGCTCGAGCGCCTTGTGGAGCATCGGGCCGCGCCACATCACGGGCGCGTTCTCCTCGAGGAAGAACCCGATCGACATCAGCTTCAGCTCGTCCCGGACCGGCGGCACGATCATCCTGTCGACGACCACCGGCCGCTGGTGCACGCCGAGCATGTGCGGAATCGAGTGGCCGTAGACGTCGGCGTCGAGAACGCCGACCCGCTGGCCGAGTCGCGCAAAAGCGGCCGCCAGGTTGGCGGCCAGCGTCGACTTCCCGACGCCGCCCTTGCCGCTCGCGACCGCGATCACGCGGGTTGAGCGGTCGAGCGAGATCCCCTTCGTGCGCTCGGTGACGCCGCCGCGCAGGCGCGTCGTCAGCGCCGCCTTCTCCTCGGGGCTCATCACGTCGAAGGCGACCGAGACGGACTCGATCCCCTCCAGCGGCATGAGCTCACGCTGCACCTGCTCCTCGAAGCTGTGCCGCAGCGGGCAGCCGGGCACGGTGAGGGCGATCGTCACCTCGGCGTGGGTGCCACGCACGTCGACCTCGCGCACCATGTCGAGCTCGGTCACGGGCTTCCGGAGCTCCGGGTCGATCACGCGCGAAAGCGCGTCGGTGATGGCGTCGGGAGAAGGCTGCATCACCCGTAAGCCTAGACATCCATCAATTCCTTGAGCCGAAGCCCATTGCGCACCGCGTATCCCTCCCAGTCGTTCAACGTGGGGGACCCATGGTTCCCCCACGATCCCCCTCCTTCTCTCGATCTCCGACATCCACCGTGGACGAGGCCGGGCGGAGCCCGTCCTCGCGACGCCAGAGCCGTTAGACACCCAGCAGCTCTTTGAGCCGAAGCCCATTGCGCACCGCGTATCCCTCCCAGTCGTTGTTGAAGTACGCGTAGACGTCGACGTCAGCGGCGCGCCAGCCATCGAGCCGCGCTGCCCATTCGAGGAGCTCGGTTTCCGAGTAGTTCCCGTTCCGGCCGCGGTGCCCGTGGTGGAGACGGACGAAGGTCCAGTCGGTCGTCAGCTCGAACGTCCGGAACGGGTACCTCGGACTGTCGGGGATCACGAGCGCGACACCGCGGCTCCGAAGGAGCTCGTAGACCTCCTCGACGTACCAGCTCGCCTCGCGGAACTCGAAGCAGTGGCGCCCACGCGGGAGCGCCTTCAGCGTTGCCGCCAGCCGCTCGTCGTCGCGCTTGAACGTCGGCGGAAGCTGCCACAGCACCGGCCCGAGCTTCGGCGACCGGGCGAGCGGGGCGATCCGCGAGTAGAAGAGCGGGATCCCCTGCTCGAGCCCGCCCAGCCGCCGGATGTGCGTGAGGTAACGGCTCATCTTCACCGCGAAGAGAAACCCCGGCGGGCTCTGTTCGACCCAGCCTTGCACGGACGACACGCGCGGCAGGCGGTAGAAGGTGTTGTTGATCTCGACCGTGTCGAAGAGCGTCGCGTAATGATCGAGCCAGCGGCGCTGCGGCAGTCCCTTCGGGTACACGCGCTCTCGCCAGTGGGGGTAGTTCCACCCCGAGCACCCGATGCGGACCTCGCTCACCTCGCCCTCCTGGGGCGCCGCTGGCGGTGCGAGGCCGGAGGGCACAGTGCGAAAGCACGGGCCCGGAGAGCATCGTGCCGTCCAGCGGCGTCAGGTGGAGGCGGAGGCGGGCTTCGCCCGGCGGGAGGCGCCGCCGGCCAGGAGCGCGAGGTCACATCTCGAGGATTTCCGCGAGGCGGCCTTTCGACTCTTCGGTCGGAGCGGCGACGGTGAGCGCGTGCGGGGCCAAGTCGAGCGGCGTCGCATCCCACGGTTGCCCGTCCGCATGGCCGATCGGCAGCCCCTGCTCCCGCACCACGAGCTGCGCCGCGGCGACGTCGACCGACCGCGCGCCGCGCAGCGAGCAGACGGCGTCGACGCGGCCCGCTGCAAATTGGCAGAGCCCGAGGGCGAGCGAGCCCATGATCCGGAAGCGCCGTGCGTACTCGACGAGCGCCTCGGCCTTGGCTGCGACCGACGTCGAGAGCGTTCCCTCCATCACGAGGATCTCGACCGGGTCCTTCGGACGCTGATCACCCAGCGGCCGACCGTCGAGCTGCGCGCCGCCGCCACGGCTCGCCGTCCACTCCTCACCGGAGCCGTAGTCGCAGACGTAGCCGAAGACGACGTCACCCATGGTCGGCCCCTCGGCCACGGCGATGGACAGGCTGAAGTGCCAGAGGCCGCGCTTCGCGTTGACGGAGCCGTCGATCGGATCGACGACGACGTGCGTCTCCGACTCGCCGAAGGCCTTGATCCCGAGCTCCTCCGACACCAGCGTGAAGTCATGCCCCTGCTCGTGCAGCGCCTCCAGCCTCGCGACGACCGCCCGCTCGGCGGCGGCGTCGATCGCGGTCGTGTCGTCACCGCCCTGCCCGGCGGCGATCACCGGTTCGCGGTCAGCGCGGGTGGGCAGGTCGTCGAGCACCTGCCGGATGTCCGCCGCTGCCGCGCGGCAGGCCTCGAGCCACGGGCTCAATCGTCCGGGTGGAACAGGAGGCCGGAGAGCAGCTTCGGATAGAAGTAGGTCGTCTTCTGCGGCAGCGTCTTGCCAGCTTCCGCGAACCGGAAGACGTCCTCGATCCGCGTCGGCCGGACGAGGAACGCGCCCGCGGCGCGGCCGCTGTCGACGGCGGCGACGGCGTCGTCGACGGACGGCGTATAGGAGAGCTCGCCCGGGGCCAGCGCCTCGACGAGCTGGACGTCCAGCTGGTCCCGGTCGCCGTGGACGACCGCGATCCCGCCGTCGCGGCGGTAGAGGACGGCGGCCGCCCGGTCCTCCGGCACGCCCTCGAGCTCGCTCAGCGCGGCGCTCAGGTCGTCGACGTTTGCCGGCGGGCCGTTCACGTCCTGCGCCAGGCGGTGCGTCGGGAAGATCATCAGGCCCGGATCGGCGGTAGAGACCAGCACGACCGGGATCCACTCCGCACCGTAGGCGAGTGCCGTCTCGTACCGGTGGTGGCCGTCGGCGATCAGCAGCTGCTTGTCGGCGAAGGCCTCGCCGATCCCCGTGTCGTCGAGTCGCCAGAGCCTCGCGCCCTCGGCCTCCAGATCCGGCGCTCCGGTCGGAAATTCGAACGACGGCGCCCCGTCGTTGAGCAGGAAGATCGGCTCGAAGTGCACGCCCGTCGCGCGGAGGAGGCGCAGGCGGCCCTCCTTCGGCCCCGCGTGCGTGCGCTCGTGCGGCAGGACGACCCGGTTCTCGTACGGCTCGGGCCTCAGCGAGCCGACGAGGCCGCGGCGCGTCCGCTCGATCCCGTCCGGCCCGACGTACTGCTGCTCCAGCGCCCAGAACGACGGCTCGTCATCCCGGACGAGCGCGCCGTCGGCGAGCCACTCGTGCCAGAGCCGGGCCGCGTCCTGCTCGTCCTCGGGCAAGGTCAGGTGGACGACGTTGAATGGGCTTCGCTCGAGCAGCTCCTCACGCTGCGCGTCGTCGATGACGTCGTACGGCGGCGCAACGAGGCGGTCGAGGGGGCCGGCGACGTCTCCGTCGTAGCGAACGGCCCGGAACGGCTTCACGACGGCCATCGCGGCCGAGCGTACCATCCGTTTCAACCCCCGCCCACCCACCAAAACATGCGCCGGGATCGGCGTTCGATCCACGGATTCCGGGAAGACCCCGCGCGATGCTCCAGGGCATGGTCGGCATGTGGGCGTTGCGCCGCGCGGTTCGATTGCTGACCGCCGACGACCCTCGCCCGCTCGCCACACGGCTCACGGCGGAGGCGAAGCGGATTCTGTTGGGCGCGGCGATCACGCTCGCCCTCCTTCTGGCCGCGGCCATCGCGCTGCTCGCGGTTCTGATCGCGGCCGTCTCATAAAGCCTTGAAACCGCGCCCCCGCTTGCTGCGCCGGAGAAGACGCAGCATCGTCGCTTGAAGGCCCGCAAACCGCATGGCTAGCGGTATCCGGAGTCGCCCCTAGACTCGGGCCGTGAGCGCCATCGCCGAGCTCCAGGAGGACCGCGTCGTCGAGGGCGTCTACGCGGTCGCGAGAAAGGAGCGCCGGCGCACCCGCACAGGCTCCGACTACCTCGCGCTCGAGCTCGTCGACCCGAGCGGCCGGATCGAGGCCCGCGTCTGGAGCGACGTCGAGCTGCTCGACGGCCGCTTCGGCGAGGGCGACGCCGTCCGCGTCCTCGGCCGCGTCGACCGGTATCGCGACCGCCTGCAGCTCGAGGTGCGGTCACTCGAGCCGGCCGAGGGCGAAGACGCAGCCGCGCTCACCCCGAGCCTCCGGCGGGACGCCGACGAGCTCGACGGATTCCTCGAGTTCCTGAGCGCGGAGCTGAGCCATCCCGGCCTGAAGCTGCTGGTCGGCCGGTTCGTCGGCGACGAGCTGTTCCGGACGCGCCTTCGCGAGCTCCCGGCGAGCCCCGAGCTCCACCACGACTACGCCGGAGGGCTGTTGGAGCACACCGTCGCCGTCGCGACGATCTGCCGCGACGCGGCCCAGGTGCACCCACGGCTCCGCCACGACCTGCTCGTCTCGGCGGCGCTGCTGCACGACGCCGGGCGCACGGTCGAGCTCGGGCGGGCACCGACCTTCCGGCCCACTGAGGAGGGGCGCCTGCTCGGCCACGTCCAGCTTGGGATCCGGCTCGTGGAGTCGCGCGCCGACGGCCTCGACCGAGGCGTGCTCGCGGAGCTCGTCCACGCCGTCGCCGTCCACCACGACGCCAGAGCCGCCCGCACGGCGGAGGCCGCAGTCCTCTACCACGCGAACCAGCTCGACGCGGTCGCCGCCACGCGGCCCGTGCACTAGTAGTTGCTCGCCGCGGTCGCCGCGCTGGGAGCCAGCGTCGCCTGGGGCATCGGCGACTTCCTCGGCGGCTACAAGAGCCGGACCGTTCCGGTGCTGGTCGTGATCCTGCTGGCGCAGATCGCCGGCGTCGCGAGCATCGGGCTCATCGTGCTGTTGGCCTGGAACCCGCCGCCCGGCCCGTCCGTCGCGTGGGCCGGACTCTCAGCGATCTCCGGGACGATCGGGCTCGCGTCGTTCTTCCGCGGCATGGCCGTCGGCGCGATCAGCATCGTCGCCCCGATTGCCTCGGTCGCCGCGGTCGTCCCGGTGGTGTTCGGCATCGCGACCGGCGACGAGGTCTCGTCCCTCCAGCTGGCCGGGTTCGTGTTGGCGCTCGGCGGCGTCGCCGTCGCCTCGGTCGAGCGCGGCCACGCTGGCTCCGCCCGGATGGCGGCCGGCGTCCCCTGGGCGCTCGCCGCCGTTGTGGGCTTCGGCGGTTACTACGTGCCGATGCACGAGGCGAGCGGGGACGATTTCCTCTGGGCCGCGTTCACGTTCCGGGTCTCGGTCGCCGTGTTGGCATTCCTCGCCTGGCTCGTTCTGCGCCCGCCGCTCGCCGCCGCGGCCGGAAGCCTCGGCGCGATCGCGCTGATCGGGATCGCCGACACGACCGGGAACACGCTCTTCGCCGCGGCCTCGAGCCTCGGCGAGGTCAGTGTCGTGTCGGTGCTGGCGACGCTCTACCCGGTGGTGACGGTGGCTCTTGCCGCGATCTTCCTGTCAGAGCGCCTGGACCGGCTCCAGCTCGCGGGCGTCGCCACGGCGCTCACCGGCGTCGCCCTGGTCTCGGCCGGTTAGTGCGAACCCCAGCGCCTCGACCGCGTCCGACACGAGCCGGTAGTAGGCCCACGTGCCTCGTCGGGTGCTCTCGACCAGGCCGGCGTGGCGAAGGATCTTCAGGTGGTGCGAGATCGTCGGCTGCGAGAGGCCGAGGCCGTCGAGCGCGCAGACGCAGGCCTCTTCCTGCCCGGCGAGCTGGTTGACGATCGCGAGCCGGGTCGGATCGCCGAGCGCCTTGAACTGTCCCGCGAGACGCTCACGCGCCTCCACCGGGAGCGGCGGCGAGCCCGGGACGCAACATGGAGCCTTGACGAGCCGGAGGGTCTTCATCGATAATCTTCAATATACAGCCTCCGATCGAAAGGAGAAGCCGATGAGCGCCTGCGACTGCGACTGCTGCGGCCCGGACTGCGACTGCACGGATTGCGACTGCTGACCGGTTACGGCGGCGGGAGAGGCGCGCAGACGTAGCCGCCGCGGAAGCACCAGTCTGCGCGCGTCTCCTGGACCCGGACCGCTGTGACGACGTACCTCTTGAACCTCCACCGGTAGGGTTCCCGTTCGAGAAGTTCAGCAGGAAGACCGTCTCGCGGCCGGGGTGGGACGCGTAGGCGCAGCGGAACTCGAACGGCCAGTCCGGCTTCACGCGCTCAGCCACGGTCAGGCAACGCACGCGCAGGGTCTTCCGCAGCGTCCGCTCGAGCGACCCGACGCCGAGGTTCTCCGCCGTGCGGAGTCTGACGGCGATCGACCGTCTGGGGGCCGCCGGAGGATCTTTCGCACCTGCGCGTATGTCATGCCGAGCTTGATCGGCCCGATGCCGACGCCGTGCCGGATTCGGACGTCGCCGTCCGGCTTGGCGGTTGCAGAAGCCACGCCGAGCGTGAGCGCGACGAGGACGGCTCCCACGAGCTTGGTCATACGAGGTTCCTCCTCCAGAGCAGGAAGGACAGCGGGAAGAGCGCCGCAAGGAAGACGTAGGGGCCGAGCGGCTCGACGTCGCTCGCCTCCACCCGCATGCGGGAGGGGCCGGTCGCGACGATCTGATTCGCGGCCGAGATCGCATCCTGAACCTGGTTCTCGTCGAAGGCCCGGCCGTCGACCGCCTCTGCGTAGGCCTTCGCCGTCGCGGCGGCGCCTCCGGCGGGCCGGTACGGCTCCTCACCGCCGCCAGGGGTGAAGATCCGCTCGCGCTCGTTGCCGACGCGAACCAGGATGGCGCTGATGCTCTGCTCCGCGAAAAGCCGCGACAGCGCGTCGGGATGGATCGCGCGGGACTCGGCATCGGTGAAGATCACCGCGAGCCGGCGCCGGGAGCCGCGGAAGAAGTAGCGCTCGGCCATGACGGCGGTCGCGTCGAGCGTCGAGACCTGCTGGTTGCCTCCCTCCCTCGCCGGCGGCCGGTCGACGCCGATCGAGTAGCGCATCACCTGGTCGAACGTGGCCGGGTTCGGGCTCGGGAAGACGAACGGCAGCACGCGGTCGGTGAGCGAGGCGATGCCGACGGGGACGTCGCCGAGCGCGCGGCGCAGTTCGGTCCCCGCCCGCCGAGCACGGTCGAAGCGCGTCGGCTCCCCCGGCCCCGCCGAGGCGAGCATCGACCGGGACGTGTCGAAGAGGAAGAAGGCCTGGACGTCGGTGCGCATCCGGTGCTCCCGCGTCCGCTCGAATACGGGCTGTGCCGCACCGAGGCCGGCCAGCACGGCCAGCGCCACGAGCACGGCGATCGTCTCCCGGCGCGAGCCTCGCGGCGGCGCGAGCCGGAGGAGCTGCCGTACCTCCGCCACACGTGCCTCGCTGCGGACGAACGCGACGAGCGGGAGGATCACCGCGAAGGCGACGAGGCCGGCGAGCGGGGTGAGGAACGAGATCGACACGGCTCAGTACCCGTAGCCCTGCGTGTTGGGGCCTCCACCGGGTGCGTTGCGGCCTGCGGCATACGCCGGGATGTTCTGACGGATCCGCAGCCGGCGCGCGCTCGGATCGAGCACCCGGAGCAGGAACTCGAGGTTGTACTTCGCCTCCTCGTTCGACGGGTCGATCCGGACCGCCCGCTGGAACTGCTCGAGCGTCTGGCGGATCAGGTTCGGACCGTTCACGGGGTCGGCGATCGCCTCGTCGAAGATCAAAACGCCCTGCAGCATCGCCAGCTTCGACCGGCGCTCGGCCGACAGCCCCGACCGCTCCGCGCGGAGGAGCGACGCCTGCGCCTCAGCGCGGAACGCGGGCCGCGAGAAGTCGTACGGGTTCGCCCGTCGCCGGTCGTCCACCGCGAACGTCCGGAGGGCCCGCCGGTAGACGAGATCGTCCTGGATCCCGAGCGCCGACTCCGAGAACGGGAGCGCGGTGTCGAGCTTCCACAGTTTCTCCGCGGCGGGCAGCGCCTCGAAAGCGAGGTCGGAGCGCTCCATCCCGTGGCGGACGGCGGCTACGTCGCGGGCGACGAGCGCGAACAGCGTCCCGAGCACCACCAGGAGCACGACCGGCCCGACCTTCCGCACCCAGGGCCACGCGCGCCGGATCCTCATCGCTGCGGCCTCCACGCGAGACGCCCGCAGAAGTGCTCGTTCAGCGCCAGGAGCGTCAGCAGGAGGAGCGCGAGCGCCGCGATCCCCTCGGGAACACCGGCCTTCTCCGCCCGCTGCTTCTCGTCCAGGAGCCGCCGCGGGGCGAGGTTGGCGCGGTCGACGAAGGCGCCGCGGCCCACCATCCGCTCGAAGAAGAACCGGTCATCGTCGAACGGGTCGAGCGCGACGACGTTGAGCGGGATCCCCTCGTCGCGGTACGTGATCAGCTCACGGGTCAGCTGAGGGAGGTCCAGCAGGGAGTCGTCGAGATCGCTGACGAGCAGGGTGCCCCGGTCGGTCATGTGGTGCCGCTCGAGCACCTCGCGGGCAACCCTCAGGCCCTCGGAGATGACCGTGCCGCCGCGGAAGCTCTCCGTCCAGGGCGTCGCCGACTCGCGGCGGATGCGGTCGGCCTCCGGCGAGTCCGGATCGACGCGGCGGGTGTGCGGCGGACACGTCGCGCGCTCCGAGGCCACGCAGATGTTCCCGAACGGCGAGAGCGCCTGCATGATCCCGCGGAGCTCGGTGGAGCTCGTGCCGGGAGGCGCGGCTTCGTACGCGGTGCCGGAGAAGAGCACGAGCCCGAACTCTTGCCCCGTCTGGGCCAGATACTCGAACGGCTCGATGATCCGCCGGCGAGGCGAGCCGATGCTGGCCGAGAGGTCGAGGACGACGACGCCGCTCCGGCCGCCCTGCGCCAGCACGATCTCGCTCGACGCCGGGCGCTGCGCCAGGACGGCGGCGACGATGACGACGACCACCAGGGCAGCGGCGAGCGTCCAGCGGATCACGGCGGTCCGCCGCACCGGGTCGCGCAGCAGCGAGATGTCGGCGAGGGGAATCGCCTGGCGCTCCGGCCGCCTCATCGCTTCTCCTCGATCACACGCTCGACATCCTGCGAGAGCGGCGCGACCCCCGACTCGGCCGGGGCCGACTCCGACCACGCGAGCTGGCTGGCGGTGCCGGCGAGCTCCGGGTTGCGCACGCCCCGCAGCTCGTGCGCGAGGCGCTCCAGGGCACGGCGGCCGTCCTCGGGCTGCCCGCCGTCCGTCGACTCGCGGACGAGGGCGAGCGCACGCTCGAGCGAGGAGCGGCGGTCCGCCCGATGCCGCCCGAGCCACGCGACCATCCGATCGAGCGGCAGGAACCTGATCGCGAGGATCGCGGCGCCGGCGAAGCAGAGGATCGCGAGCAGGAGCGCGATCAGCTGGACGCCGAGCGGAGAGACGCGGTAGGTCGGCGGCGACAGGTCGCGCAGCTCGGCGCGCAGCGCCGCCTGCTCGAGCTGCTTCGGGTCGATCCGGCCGGCGGTGCTGATCGGCGGCCACTCGACCGTCGCCGTCTGCAGCCCTGGCGTCCCCTTCACCTTGAACTGGAGCGCGGCGCCGGGGAGCTCCACCCGCCCGTTCCCTTTCGGCAGACAGGCGGCCCTGAGGCAGGCGAGCACGTAGTCGTACCGGATGCGCGTCAACGGCCCGGAGTCGTCGCGGGTCCGTCGCGGCGGCCGCAGGTTTCGGTACGGCTCGAAGTTCGCGCCGACGTCGGCGGTGGCGGGATCGACGCGCTTGCGGTCGATCACGAGCTCGAGCCGTGCGCGGACGGCGTCGGCGAAGAGGTGCTGCTCCGGCAGGAGGAGCGCGGTGGCTGCGACGGGCTCCTGCTCGAGCGCAGGCCCCTCGGCCGAGTCCCATGCCAGCCAGGCGACGAGGCCGGCCAGCAGGGCGACGAGCACGACTGCCGCGGCCAGCAGGACGTAGAGCCGGCTGCGCGTCACAACCATTCCCGCACCGCCACCTGACGCTGCTCGACCCAGTCGATGAAGCTCGTGAAGATCTCGTCGCGGTTCGCCGTCCGGATCACCACCGGCTCGAGCCCGAGCGCCTCGAGCTCCGAGATGATCTCCTCCGTCCGCCGCTCGTTCTCCACGCGCCGCTCGCGCGCCTCACGCCGGCTGAGCCGCACGAGCTTGATCTGCTCGCTGTCGGGGTCGGCCAGCGGTACGAGAACGCTCGAGACGTCCGGGAAGCTCTGCTCCCAGACCGGATCCTGGATCACCACCGGCACGATCTCCCATGGCTGCTCCAGGATCGTCGACCACGACTCCGGCGTCGGCCGGTTGAGGAAGTCCGAGAGCACGAAGACGAAGGTGCCGGCCGGCAGCGCGCGTCGGAGCGGCTGGAGGAACATGAACGCCCGGTCGAGGTTGTCGGCAGGCGCCTCGTACTCCGGGAAGAGCAGGTGCGACTCCTTCACGCGCCAGAAGTCGGCCTGCCCGTGGGGCGGCCGCCAGAACGGCGGGTTGTCGCCGTTCCCGGTGGCGAAGTCGAGGTAGCCGATCAGCCCGCGGGCCTTGGCCGCGCTGTCGGCGATCATCGAGCCCGCCTCGAACATTGCGGTCGGCTTCGAGAGCCAGGGGAGTCCCGGCGGGAAGAGCTCCATCGCCGGCCGGCGGTCGCAGACGATCACGACTCGCGGCGCCTCCTCGGCGTACCGCTCACGCACGACGAACTCGTCCGTCCCGCGCGCCGCGGAGAGCTTGGCCGAGGACGCCCAGTCGATCGCGTCGACGTCGTCCCCGGGCTGGTACGGGCGGGAGCTGGCGACGTCGGAGCCGGTGCCGCGGCGCGCGCTGTGCACGCTTCCGAAGGCGAGTCCGATCAGTCGGCGACGCGGGACGAGCGGGAAAGTGAGCTCAGTCGGCCCGCTCACCGAAGGAGACGACTTCACCGTCGCCGGTGAGCGACGCCTGGGGCCGAGGCGCCTGCGCGAGGCAGCGCTCGCGGAAGTCCTCGAGCGCGCGGGTCCGCCCGACCTTGCGCACCTCGACGAGGAAGGACGGGGTGAAGAGGATCCGGTGGCCGAGCACCGGCAGGAAGAGCGACTCGATGTCCTCCGGAGCCACGTAGTCCCGGCCGCTCAGGAGCGCCCAGCCGCGGGCCGCACGCTCGAGCGCGAGGCTGCCGCGGACGGAGGCGCCGATCGC
>DATLQK010000050.1:0-43364 GCA_035535195.1 Gaiellaceae bacterium
GGCCTCCCCGGCCAGCGCGTCGCGCGCCGCCGGGGACTCCCGCTCGCCCCGCGGCTTCCGCTTGAGCGGCGCGACGAGCTCGAGCGCCCGCGCCGGGGTCGAGCCGTAGTAGTCGGCCAGCCAGAGCGCGAGATCGACGAGTGGCGCGGGCAGCTCGTCGACGACGTCGCCGACCGCCGCGGTCTTCACGCCGACCGGCGCTGCCTCCTCGAGCCCGACGACCACCCCACGCCGCTTCGCCCCGTTGAACCGCAGCGAGACGACGGCGCCCTTGTCCACCCCGGGCGGCACTTCGTACGTGAACGGACGGGCGACCGCGCGAGACGAGACGAGCGGGTAGACGGAGGCGTAGCGGGTCACCCCGCCAGCCTAGGGCTACTACAGGAGCTCGGCGGCTTCGAGGATGAAGTCGGTGCCGAAGCCGAGGGCGAGGCCGAGGAGCAGCATCCACGTCACCAGCACCGGGAAGCCGAACTTCCGGTTGACGTTGAAGAGCTCCTGCACGACGTAGAGGATCGAGCCCGCGGCGACGGCCATGAACGCCACCGTCAACGCCTCACTCACCCACGCCTGCCCGACCACCGTGCCGAGGAAGGTCGGGCCGCCGCCGATCAGGCCGAGCAGCCCGAGGAACCCCCAGCTCGGGCGCACGCCGTCCCCTGAGATCGGGCCGACGATGCCGAAGCCCTCCGTCGCGTTGTGGAGGCCGAAGCCGATGATCAGCGCGAGTGCGAGCGAGATCTCGCCGGCGGCGCCGGCCTGGCCGATCGCGAGCCCCTCGCCGAAGTTGTGGAGACCGATGCCCGTCGCGATCAGCAGTGCGAGCCGGTGCCCCCGGCCGAGCCGTGCAAACCACGAGCGCGCCTCGTACTCGGCTACCGCGGCGGCGCCGGGGCCGACGAGATCCGGTGCGGGCCGGTTCTTCATCCAGCGGTCGTAGTAGACGAGGCTCATCAACCCGAAGATCAGCCCGGCGCCCATCAGGCCGACGAGACCGACGAACTCCCCCCACGACCCGCCCTCGGCCACCGCTTCCTCGAGCGACTCCTCGACGGGCCCCACCCCGTGGGCGAGGACGTCGTAGAGCAGGAAGAGCAGAATGCCGCAGGCGAGCCCGCTCAGGGCCGCCCGGAGTCTCGCGTCGGCGCTTTGCACCCGGCCCAGGGGAAGGCCGAGGAAAATCGTGAAGCCGGCGACTGCGCCGAGCACAAGAATCTGGGCTGAGCTCATCGAGTCAGGACATCCTTTCGGTCGTTGTAAGGGTCACCTTACAGCCAGGCGCCGCGACTATAGTGGCGCCGCGCCGCCCCTGCAAACGGAACCGTCATGGCCCACCGCCACTCCGTCGACGAATACCTCGAGACGATCTACTTCCTCGCCTTCCCGATCGGCGAGTACGCGCCTCCGAGCTCGCGGACGCCGACGCTGGCCTCGCGCGTCGCGGAGATGCTCGGCGTCTCCCGGGCCTCCGCCGGAGAGATGCTGAAGCGTCTCGAGCGGGAGGGCCTCGTCAGGCGCGGGGAGCACAAGGAGGCGCTGCTGACGAAGAAGGGCCGTGCGCGGGCGGAGCAGGTCGTGCGCAAGCACCGGATCATCGAGCGGCTGCTCACGGACTTCATGGGCTACACGGCGGCCGAGGCCCACGTGCATGCCGACGAGCTCGGCGACACCTTCTCGGACGAGATGATCGAGCGAGTCGCGGAGCGGCTCGGGAACCCCGAGCGCTGCCCGCACGGCTGGCCCGTCGATCCGGACTTCGAGCAGGCGGAGAACGAGGAGCTCGTCGCTCTCGCCGAGCTCGAGGAGGGCTCACGCGCCGAGATCGTTCGGCTCGCCGAGCACGACGGCGACCTCCTGCACTGGTTCTACGACCAGGGCTTCGAGCCGGGGAGGACGCTGCAGATGAAGGCGGCGGACCCGGCCGCGGGCGGCTTCCGGGTGAAGCTGGGCTCGCGCGAGGAGACGATCGCGGAGCGCGCCGCGGCCGGGCTCTTCGTCAGGCCTCAGTAGCCGTAGCCACTCGACGGTGCCTGCGCCGGCGCCGCGTTCCCGCTCACCAGGACGGCGTGCCAGACGCCGACGTCCTTGAAGCCGTCGCCCTTCATGTCGCCGGGCTTCCGGTCCTGGACGAAGGTGTACAGCGGGCCGCCCTTGTAGGTGACCTGCAGGCGGCCGTCGGGGCGCTTCACCGTGCCGAGCGACCGTGCGCCGGTCGGCGTCGTCCCGCGCGCCACGACGAGCGGCTTCCAGAGCGCGAGGCACGAGCTGTTCGTGCAGATGAAGTGGCCGCGACGCTCGACGCTCAGGCGGTAGAGCGTCCGGCCCTGCCGGCTCGCGAGCAGGGTCCGCCCACCCGCGTGCTCGGTCTTGACGACCGTCTTGCCGTCACCCCCTGCGCTCGAGCGGACGGCGATCACTCCGATCACGATGGCGGCCACGACCGCGACGAGCGCGACCGCGCCGAGCTTCCGGGTGCTCATGGTTCCCTCCTTGGTCTGAGCCGAGCCCTCCGACCTGGCGGTCGGGGCTCGTACACCAGGGAATACGGGGCGACGAGCGTCGCGGATGCGGAGGCGCCGCCCGCTTAACGCCAGGGCAACGTGCCCGCTAGGCCTTGGTCGCGGCCAGCAGCTTCGCGAGCGCCTTGGCGTCGAGCTCGCCGCGGTTCCGGGCGAGCGCGATCAATGCAGCCTGCTTCGTCATCAGCCTCCTCCGTTCGGAAGAGGCGGGGAGAACCCTGCTAGGCCGGAGCGGTGGCCGCCTCGGGCTTCAAGCCGGCCGCCTCACGAAGGGCGTCGGCCTTGTCCGTGCGCTCCCAGGTGAAGTCGTGGTCGTCGCGGCCAAAGTGGCCGTACGCCGCGGTCTTCGCGTAGATCGGCCGGGCGAGGTCGAGGTCGCGCTGGATCGCCGCGGGCCGCAGGTCGAACTGCTCGCGCACGAGCTCCTCGATCTTCGGCACCGGGATCCGCTCCGTCCCGAACGTCCGCACTGCGACCGAGACCGGATGTGCGACGCCGATCGCGTAGGCGACGTTCACCTCGGCGCGGTCGGCGAGCTCGGCCGCAACGACGTTCTTGGCGACGTAGCGCGCCGCGTAGGCCGCTGACCGGTCGACCTTGGTCGGGTCCTTGCCCGAGAAGGCGCCGCCGCCGTGCCGAGCGGCCCCACCGTAGGTGTCGACGATGATCTTGCGGCCGGTGAGCCCGGTATCGCCCATCGGCCCGCCGAGCACGAACTTCCCGGTCGGGTTGACGTAGACGAAGTCGCGGTCGTCGTACAGGCGCCGCTCGTCGTAGAGGCGTGGGTCGAGGATCGGGCGGAGGACGTGCTCGATGACGTCCTCCTTGATCGTCGCGGCATCAACCTTGTCGTCGTGCTGCGTCGAGACCAGCAGGCGGACGATCTCGACGGGGACCTGGCGACCCTCGTCGTCGACCGAGTAGCGAATCGTGACCTGCGCCTTCCCGTCGGGCCGGAGGTACTTCACCTGCTCGGACTTGCGGACGCCCGCGAGCCGCCGCGCGATCTTGTGCGCAAGCTGGATCGGGAGCGGCATCAGCTCGGGCGTCTCTCGCGTCGCGTAGCCGAACATCATCCCCTGGTCGCCCGCGCCGATCTTGTCGAGCGGGTCGTTGTCCCCGGGGTCGTGCTGGAGCTCGTAGGACTGGTCGACGCCGAGCGCGATGTCGGGCGACTGCTCGTCGATCGCGACCACGACGCCGCAGGTGTTGGCGTCGAAGCCCCATTCCGAGTGCGTGTAGCCGATCTCGGCGATGCGCTCGCGGACGAGCTTCGGGATGTCCACGTAGATCTCCGTCGAGATCTCGCCGGCGACGACCACGAGGCCGGTCGTGATCAGCGTCTCGCAGGCGACGCGCCCGTTCGGATCGCCTGCGAGCACCGCGTCGAGCACGGTGTCCGAGACCTGGTCGGCGATCTTGTCCGGGTGGCCTTCGGTGACCGATTCGGAGGTGAAGAGGTAGTCCCGCCCCATGCGGGCGCGAAGGCTAGCCGGTCTGGGGCGTCGCTGGCAAAGGAGGCAGCGAGCGGGGCTCAAACGCTTCGTGTCCTAGAGCGGCACGGACAAGCCCGCTCGCGCAGCATCTTGCGGCCAGCGGCGTCAGGCATGGCGGAGCCGGGCCCCGCCCGGCGGCAGCCATGCCGGCCAGAATGGCTAGGGCTAGTCGATTTCGACGAAGGCCTGGGCGGAGGCGATGTTGCCGTCGAGCGTGCCCCAGTCGACGAGCGACTTCAGCGGCTCGAGGTTGCGCGTGACCTCTGGCGGAACCTGGGCCGACTCGCCGGAGAAGCTCAGGTACCCGAGGTTTGCCTTGGCCGCGGCGCCCGCGAAGTCGAGACGATCGAGGCCCGAGCATCTTGAAGCGGTTCGTTACATCAAGCTTGGCTCCGCCGAACGCCTCGAGCGCACCCGCGGAATCCGCGTAGAAGCGCGTCAGCGCGTCGTCGGAGAGCTTGTCCATCGCTGCGGTGAAGCCCTGGTCATAAGCCAGGGCGTCGCCGCCGGGCGCCTTCAGCGCCGCCGCCCTCCTTGGCGTCGAGTTTCTTGACGAGCGCGATCGTCTTGTCCGAGTCGGATGGGTTTGTCAGCCCGACGACGTTGGGCGATCCGGTGCCGGGGCCGCACCGACGTCGCTGTTGCCGACCGCCGGCGACGAGAACCAAGGCCGTGACGAGGGCGGCGTAGAGAGCACTTATCGTCCGCATCGTATGCCCGGAACCGGTCAGCCCCACTCCCCGCTCCGAGGGCTCCGCAGTCTGTGATCACCTGACCGATCGCCGGCCCTGGCGCAGGCTCGTTTGCTTCACTCTCCCTCTGCACCGTGGCGAAGCGGGAAACGTGACAAACCGCGAGTTGCGAACGCTCGGGCGCACCGGGCTGCGGGTCAGCCCCATCGGTCTCGGCCTGGCGGCAATCGGACGTCCCGGCTACATCAATCTCGGCCACGGCGAGGACCTGAGCGGCCGGGTCGACGTCACAGCGATGGAGCGCAACGCGCACAGCGTGCTCGACGCTGCGCTCGCGGGCGGCGTCGGCTACCTCGACGCCGCTCGCTCCTACGGCAAGGCGGAAGCCTTCCTCGGCTCCTGGCTCGAGCGGCGCAGGCTGCGTCCGAGCGACGTGACGGTTGGGTCGAAGTGGGGCTACACGTACACCGCCGGTTGGCGGGTCGACGCCGACCCGCCGGAGGTCAAGGACCTAGCGGCGGCGACCCTGCGGCGGCAGCTGGCTGAGAGTTGCGCTCTCCTGGGGTCTCACCTCCGCCTCTACCAGATCCATTCGGCCACAATCGAAAGCGGAGTGCTCGAGGACCGCGAAGTGATCGACGAGCTGAGAGGGCTGCGAGCGGAGGGGATCTTCGTCGGCTTCTCGGTGACCGGCGCCGGGCAGGCGGAGACGGTCCGGCGGGCGCTCGCCGTCGGGATCTTCGACACCGTCCAGGCGACCTGGAACCTCATCGAGCGCTCCGCCGGCGCTGCCCTCGCCCAGGCGCACGCCGCGGGCATCGGCGTCATCGTAAAAGAGACTCTCGCCAACGGCCGCCTCACTGCGCGCGGCGGCGAGCCCCTCCTCGCGGATGCCGCCGGGGAACTCGGCACGACGCCGGACGCGCTGGCGCTCGCCGCCGTGCTCGCGCAGCCGTGGGCCGACGTCGTCCTCTCCGGTGCGACGACGGTCGACCAGCTCCACAGCAACCTGGCCGGGCTCGACCTCGACGTCGACGACGAGCTCGACCGCCGGCTCGCGCCGCTCGTCGAGGATCCGGCCGAGTACTGGTCGACCCGGGCCGGCCTGCGATGGAACTAACCTGCCGCCAGTATGAATAGACCCCGAGGAGGGGCGGCTCCGGCCTGGAAGCTTCGGCGTCGGCTCGCCGCCTGGTTGATCGTGCTCGTTGCCCGGGCGATCACGAAGAAGTCCGTTCGCTTCCTCGAGCGGATCGACGAAGCCCGCCAGCGCATCTACTTCGCCAACCACTCGAGCCATCTCGACTTCATCCTCATCTGGTCCTCGCTGCCTCGGCACGTGCGCGAGCGGACGCGACCCGTCGCCGGGCGGGACTACTGGGAGCGCAGCCGCTTCCGCCGCTACTACGTCCAGCGGGTCTTCGATGCCGTCCTCATCGATCGCGCGCAGCTCGCCGAGCGCAACGGCGGCGCGCGCGAGGCGGTCGAGCAGATGGTCGAAGGGCTCGGCTCCGAGTACTCGCTGATCCTCTTCCCCGAAGGGACGAGGGGCTCAGGCGAGTCGATCGGGCAGTTCCGGAGCGGTCTCTACTACCTCTCTCGCGAGCGCCCGGACGTCGACCTCGTCCCGGTGCGGATCAGCGGCGCCCACAAGGTGCTCCCGAAGGGGCGGCACTTGCCACGCCCACAGGAGAGCGACCTGATCTTCGGTACGCCCATGCGGCTCGAGGACGGCGAGACGAGAGCGGCATTCAGCGCGCGGGCGCGCGCGGCTCTGAGCGCGCTCTGACGAGGCCCTGCTCCTCGAACCACTCGAGCGTTCGCCGAACAGTCTCCTCCAGCGGTGTGTAGCTCAGGCCGAGCTCGCGTGTCGCCTTCGACCCATCGTAAGCGTGGCCGTGAAGCGCCGTCCGCACGAGGTCGCGGCAGACGCGCGGCCTCGTCCGGCGAAGACGGGCGGCCGTCTCGACGGCGAGCGCCGCCGCCTTCGCGACGGCAGGAGGCATGGCCCTCGGCGACCGCTCCATGCCCGTTAGGCGGTTGAGGAGCTCCACCGCCTCCCGCACCGTCAGGGTCGCGCCGCTGAGGATGTATCGCTCCCCCGCCTCCCCCCGGACCTCGGCGAGCAGGTGGCCGTCGGTGCAGTCGGCGATGTCCACGAGGCTGAGCGTCGAGTCGACAATCACCTTGAGCCGGCCGTTCAGGTAGTCGAGGAGGAGCTTCGTCGAGCCCGTTGCGCGTCCGGGACCCTGAACAGATGCCGGATTGACGCACACGACCTCGAGCTCGGTCTCGCGCGCCGCAGCCAGCACCGCCTGCTCGGCCTCGTACTTCGAACGCTCGTAGCTCGAGAGGAACCACCCGCGGTGCGGCGAGGTCTCCGTCCCGACCTTTCCGCAGGCCTCTCCGAGAACGGCGGCGGACGACGTGTAGACGACGCGCCGTGCACCGGCCGCCGCCGCGGCCTCGACGACGTTGCGCGACCCCTGCACGTTCACCTCGAACAACGGCCGCGGATCTCGGACGCAGAGCGCGTTGGCGCCGGCGGCGTGGTAGACGACGTCGCAGCCGCGCATCGCCGCCGGCAGCTGCGCGGCGTCGAGGACGTCGCCGCGGACCGGCTCGGCGCCTCGCCCGCCGAGCTTGCGCGCCGCCTCGTCCGAGCGCACGAGCGTCTTGACGCTCCGCCCGTCGGCGAGGAGGCGCTCGACGATGCTCCCACCGAGGAGCCCTGTGCCCCCGGTCACGAAGGTGCTCAGCCCGAGCCTTCGGAGAGTGCCGACGAGAAGCGGACCAGGTACTCGACGGCGGAGAACACCGTGATCACCGCCGCCGCCAGCATCGCCCACTCGTCCAGCAACAGCGGCCCCAGGGGCTCGTCGTAGCGGAGGATGGCGAGGAGGATCGCGAGGAACTGGACGTTCGTCTTCAGCTTCCCCCAGATCGACGGCGGGAAGACGGTTCCTTCCGCCGCGACGACGCCCCGCAGCCCGAGGATCACCAGCTCGCGACCGATGATGATGATCGCGACCCATGCTGAGGCGCGATCGACCTCGACCAGTGCGATCAGCGCGCCCGACACGAGCAGCTTATCGGCGGTCGTGTCGAGAAACGAGCCGAGCGTCGTTGTCAGCGCCCACCGCCGCGCCAGGTGACCGTCGACGAAGTCCGTCGTCGCCGCGATCGCGAAGGTCACGGCGGCTGCGGCGTAGGCGCCGTCCCGGTCGGGCCCCGCCAGGATCAGGCCCATCACCACGGGGATCAACAGGATGCGGACGTAGGTCAGGCCAAGGAGGAGCGAGCCGGGCAGGCCTCCCTCGGTCACGACCCGACCTGCGCTGTCGTCATCTCAGCGCTCACAAGCGCGCGCACGTCCTCGGCCGACACCAGCCGCAGCGCCTCGCCGGCCAGATCTGCGGCTGCTCTGGCGTCAAGCTGCCGCACCGCCTCTTTCGTCGAGGGGATTGCCGGTGGGTTCACGCTTAGCTCGGACACGCCGAGCCCGACCAGGATCGGAACCGCCAGCCGGTCTGCCGCCAGCTCGCCGCAGACGCCGACCCACTTCCCGTGCGCCTCGGCCGCTTCAGTCACGAAGCGGATCAGCCGCAGGACTGCCGGGTGCAGCGGGTCGGCGAGGCCGGCAACCGCGTCGTTTCCCCGTTCGGCGGCCATCGTGTACTGCACGAGATCGTTCGTCCCCATCGAGAAGAAGTCGACCTCGTCCGCGAATGCCTCGGCGGCGAGAGCGGCCGCAGGCACCTCGATCATGACGCCGACATCCATGTCCGCCTCGAGGTCTTCTCGCGCACGTGCGAGCACCGCGTTTGCCGCGCGGTACTCGGCGAGCGTGGCGACCATCGGAAACATCACCCTCAGCGGGCGGGAGACAGCAACCCGAAGCGCCGCGCGCAACTGCGTCTCCAGGAGCTCGGGCTGCGCGAGCCCCAGCCGGATTCCCCGGATGCCGAGGAAGGGGTTCGCCTCGGACCGCCGCGGCAGGTAAGGAAGGGGTTTGTCGGCGCCGACGTCGAGCGTGCGCAGGATCAGGGGTCTTCCGTCCAGCCGCCGGGCGATGTCCTCGTAGGCCGCGTACTGCTCGTCTTCGCTCGGCAACGAGTCACGCTCGAGAAACAGGAACTCGGTGCGCAGGAGCCCAACGCCCTCGGCGCCGTTCGCGACGGCCGCGTCGACGTCGGCGGGTGAGCCGACGTTGGCGACGACCTCGATCCGGCGGCCGTCTAGCGTCCGCGCCGGCTGGTGCGCGGAGGCGAGCGCAAGCAGGGCGGCCGCTTGCCGCTCGGCGCTCCGCTGTTCGTAGTCGCGCACGAGCTCTTCCGTGGGATCGACGAACACCGCGCCGGCGTCGCCGTCGAGGACGAGGGGGGTGCCCTCGGGAACGTCCAGGATCCGCTCGCCGATCCCGACCGCAGCCGGAATGCCGAGCGAGCGGGCGAGGATCGCGCTGTGCGAAGTCGGCCCGCCGAAGGCGGTCGCAATGCCGCGCACGAGCTCGCGATCAAGCGCAGCCGTGTCGGCGGGCGTGAGATCACGTGCGACGACGATGCCGGGCTTGACGACGGCGGCGGTCGCCGTTTCGCCCAGGAGCTCGCCCACCACCTGGCGCGCCACGCCGGTCAAGTCCTCTGCCCGCGCGCGGAGATACTCGTCATCGAGGTGGCGGTATTGGGCCGCAACAGTCTCGGCCGCCGTGTGCCAGGCTTGCGCGGCGTTTTGGCCTTGCTCGAAGATCGCGCGCCGGGCGGGCTCGAGCAGTGCGTCGTCGTCGAGGAAGAGCAGGTGGGCGTCGAAGATGGCGGCGCTGTACTCGCCCGCCCGGGCGGCGACGGACTCGCGGGTTGACTGGATCTCGGCGCGCACCCTCTCGATCGCCCGCTCCAGTGCCTCCCACTCCGCCTGCGGGTCACTCGCCGGCTCGGTCGGAATCTCCGGCGCTGTCAACCGAAAATGTCGGGCAGCTCCGAGCGCCGTGCCGGGGGCGGCGGCAAGCCCGGTCAAGGCTCCCGCCGGAGCCGCGGGCGCGCGAGCCGCGGGCGGGGGCGGCGCGGCGGCGGGCGCGTCGTCGAAGTCACACTCGGCGAGCGCCGCGACTGCGGCGACCGCCTCGCCCGCCTCCGGTCCTCGCGCGGTGACGAGGATCTCGTGTCCCTGACGGACACCAAGGGTGGCAAGCGCGTTGAGGCTGCGCCCGCTGGCGGGGCCGCGCGCGGTCGTCAAGTTCGTGACGGTGACCTCGGCGTCGAACCCGCCCGCCGTCTGGACGAAGCGCGCGGCCGGGCGCGCGTGCAGGCCGAGCGGATTCCGCACCTCGATCGTGAGCTTCTCTCCGTCCCCGGCCGCATCCTCGGCCGATGCGACGGCCTCATCCGCGGCCAGGTGCGTGACCTTCGCGGAGAGCGAACCGCGAGCTTCGGCGGCCACCTCCTCGAGCGACGCGTCGAGCTTGGCCGTGACCGCTGCCGCGACGGCGCCTTCTACGAGCGGCGCCTCGCAGAGCACGACGCGTTCGCGCCGCTCCGGCGGAAGCAGGTCGAGCGCCATCTCGGCGCTCAGGACTGCGCTGCCGAGGTCCATCAGCACGACCACGCCGTCGCCCTGATCCGCCCGCTCGATCGCCTCGAGGACGCGCGTGGCGTCGGTGCCGAGCGCCGGCTCAGGCGCGTCGATCCCGCCGGCGAGCTCGATGGGTACGTCGGCGCCCATGCCGCGCGCCAGCTCGGCCACGCCCTCGGCGAGCGTCGCGGAATGCGAGACGATGACGAGGCCGACCATGGCTAGCCCGCACTTACCGCGACGGGTGCGTCGAGCCCGTAGGCGCGGTAAAGAAGCTCGACGGGGTGGACGGCGTGGACATCGGTGCCGTGCTCGATCTGCCAGCGGCAGGTCTCGCTGTCGCAGGCAACCACGTTGGCGCCGCTCTCGTACACGTCGCGGAACAGCCGCTCCCCAACGGCCATCGAGATCGAGTACTTCTCCTTCTTCAGGCCATACGTTCCGGCGATGCCGCAGCAGTCGGCGTCCAGCTCGATCACGCGCAGGTCCGGGATCAGGGCGAGCAGGTCGAGCGCGGGCTTGCCGATCTCGTGACCCCGCTGCTGGCAGGGCGCGTGGTAGGGGACGGTCAGCGGCAGGGAGCGGAAGTCTGTGCGCAGCTCACCCCGCTCGTGCAGGCCCAGGAGGAACTCGCAGATGTCGTGGGTCGCAGCGCTCACTGCCTCGAGATCCTCGCCCTCGACCTCGAGGATCTCGCGCGCCTCGCGTTTCAGCATCAGCCCGCAGCTCGTCGAGTTCGCGACGATCGGCCAGCCGTCATGGGCGTACGGGGCGAGTTTGCCGATGAGCCGCCGCAGGTATTTCCGCGCCGCCGGGAAGTTGCCGTTCGACTGCAGCGGCAGTCCACAGCAGTCCTGCGGCGGAATCCTCACGTGGAAGCCGTTGTGCTCGAGGACGGCGACGACCATCTCACCGACGCCGGGCTCGTAGTAGTTCGTGCCGCAGCCGTGGAAGTAGACGACCTTGCGGCGAGAGACGGTGCTGCGGTGCCGCTTCGCCCAGCGCTGGAACGTGTGGCCCGCGAACTTGGGCATCGGCGCCTTGTAGTGGATGCCGCCCAGCCGGTGGGCGAGGAGCCTGACCGCGCGGTTCTGCAGCGCCCAGTTGGCGAGTGGCGCGACCGGCGTCCCGAGCCGGCCAAGCACGCTCGGCCTCGCGATCAGTTGGTTGCGCAGCGGAATGCCGCGGTCTTCCCAGAGCTGCGCCCGCGCCTGCGAGTTGATCTCGGCGATCTTCACGCCCTGCGGGCAGACCTGCGTGCAGATCCCGCAGCCCGAGCAGTAGTCGACGGACACGTCCGGAGAGAGCCCGGCGCCGCGATAACGCTCGGCCTGCGGCCCAACGTACTTCGGCCCGGGGAAGAGCGGCGTCACCTGCGAGAACGGGCAGAACGTCTCGCAGATCGTGCATTTGACGCAATGGTCGAGCGAGTCGCGGACGAGCTCGGTCACTGCGCGCCCTCCAGGATCGTGGCGGCTGCATACCCCGTCGCGACGCTGAGTCCATTCCCTGACCCCTCCCGCCAGGGCGCGGCGCCGGCGAGCGTGGCGCCCGCCGCGTAGAGGTTCTCGTACCTGGGGTTCCCGTCGACGTCGGTCGGACGGAACTGCTCGTCGACCGCGACGCCGACTCGGTCGAGCGGCTGCTCTTCGAGGTACGTCGGCAGGAAACGCGGCCGGTCCGGCGCGCCGGCGACCGGAAGGTCGAAGACGGTCTCGCGGATCCGCCCACGAGAGTCGAGCTGTAGCCCGCCGGACGCGAAGCCGCCGGTGGCGAGCATGAACGACCGGGCACGAAGCGTCGTCGACCGCGCCGCCTGCTCGACGACGACGCCTTCGACCCGTCCGTTCGAGGTCTCCGCCGCGACGACCGTCGGCCCGATGATGACCCGGCCGCCGGCCTTTCGGAGCGGCTCGCTCATCGCCTCGTAGAGCCGCATGCCCGGGAGGGACGGGGGAAGCGTCGCGACCTCGAACACGGGTCGCTCCAACCGCTCCTCGAGGTCGCGCCACACCTCCGCCGCATGCCGCAGGCCCAGGACGGCCGGAAACCCGACGCGCTCGTCCGGCTCCAGCTGCGCATTCAGCTGCCGCGCGATCACCTCGCGGAGGTCGGCCTGCTCGAAGCGTCTGGCCAGGTCGAGGCTTCCTTCGTGACTTAGCGTCAACTCGATCCCGCGCGCCGAGACGTCCGCGAGCTGATCGAGGTTCTCGGCGAGGTAAGCGGGATAAAAGTCCTTCAGCCCGAGCCCGACGAAGACGAAGCGTCCGCCGCCGCGCAGGTCGCCACCTGCCATCGACTCCGGCACGACCGCCGACGGCTTCACCGCGCCGACCGCGGTCGGGAGGAGAAAGTTCTCGTGGAGCCCGCCCCGGTAGCCGGCCACGCGGGCCTTGAACCACTCGATGCTCGCCGCAACGACCTCCACCGGCAGCCGCGCGTAAGGGTGCTCCGACGGGAGCTTCGACAGAGCCTCGGCGGGGCTCTTGTCGTCCACGGCCAGGACGTCGATCGTCGCCGGCGCAAGATGGGTCGAGCCGACGCCCTTCGCCACCAGGATTACTTGCCGGCCTTCCTCAGCTAGGCGGAGTGCCGCAGTCAGGCCGGCGAGCCCGGCTCCGATGACGACGGTGTCGTACGTCACGTCGGCAACCGCTGGACCCCGAGCAGCCCCTGGAAGATCCAGTCGTCGAGCCGGGCCTGCCGCAGCTGGTCGCCGTAGAGAATCGGGTGCACGCCCTTCCAGCGCTCCTGCAGGAAGGAGAGGAGGGATTCGTTGGCGGCGAGGTGGTCGAGCCGCTCGACGCTGTGGAGGATGCCGGTCGCCCGGTAGATGCAGAAGCCGCCCTGGCACGGTCCCATCCCGAGCCGCAGCGTGCGGCGGATGTCGTCCAGGTTAGGGGTGTGCCGCCACTCCATCGCCTCTTCGAGCCGCTCCCGGGTGATGAGCTCGCACTCGCAGATGATCTCCTGCAGCTGGGGAACCGGCTCACGGGCACGAACGCGCGACCCGAGCGTGTAGAACTCCCGGGCTTCCGACCCGGGCAGCGGCTCCTCGGCCGTGCGGCAAGGACGGTCGACACCGAGCTGCTCGCAGGCCGCGTCCATAGCGGCCTCGGCCATGAGCCGGAACGTGGTCGTCTTGCCGCCTGTGATCGTCACGAGGCCCTCGACGCCGTCGCGCTCGCGGTGGTCGACGAGCGCGTGCGAGCGGCTCACCTCCCGCGTGTCCGCCACCTCCTCCGGGGCAAAGAGCGGCCGGGCGCCGGCCCAAGCCCGGAGCGCCCGCGCCTCGCGGAAGCCGGGAACGAGCTTCTCGCCCTCGTCGAGCATCTCCTCGACCTCAGCCTCGGTGATCTCGAGGTCGTCGGGGTCGGCGACGCGCGTGTCGGTCGTCCCGATCACCGACACAGTGCGGATCGGGACGAGGATGTCGCCGTCCGCCGGCATCTTGCAGCGGTTGATCACGGTGTTCACGAGCCGGTGGTTCATCGCGATCATGATCCCCTTGCCCGGGAGCACGTTGACCCGGCAGCCGGCGAGCTCGGCGATCTGCCCGGCCCACGCGCCCGCCGCGTTGACGACGACGTCCGCGTGAATCCGTAGCTCCCTGCCCGTCAGCTCGTCGCGGACAAGCGCACCGCTCACCCTGCCGTCGCTGCGCTCCAGCCTGACGACGCGGTGGTAGATCAGCATCTCCGCACCGTGCTCCTGCGCCGAGCGCGCGCAGCCCCATACGAGCTTCCAGGCGTCGATGGAGGCGTCTGGGACCGTAAAGGCACGCGAGATCCCGGGGTGCAGGCGGGGCTCCCGCTGCAGCGCCTCCGCGACGGAGATCTCCTCGACTGGCACGCCGGTCGCCCGGCAGCCTTCGAGGAAGGTGTCGCCGAACGCCGGGTCGTCCCAAGGTGTCGAGACGAAGAGCCCGCCGGTGTCCTCGATGCAATCGGCGGCGGTCCGGCGGAGGATGAGGTTCTCCTCGATGCACTCCTTCGCCGCCTCGGGGTCCCTAACCGCATAGCGCCCGCCTGAGTGGAGCAGGCCGTGGAAGCGCCCCGTCGTCCCGTCCGCGAGGTCTTTCCGCTCGACGAGCACGGTCTTGAACCCGCGCATGGCGGCATCGCGGACGACCCCGGCGCCCGTCGAACCGCCGCCGATCACCAGCACCTCGGTCTCGAGTGACGCCACCAGACCCTCCGGTTTATCAGGACGCCTCGGCGAGAGTACACTCGGGCGCATGGAGCACGAAGAGCGCAAGCACGAGGGCGACTTCGCCGAGGGGAGCGAGGAGAGCGAGCATCACCCCGAACGCAGCACCCACGGTGACTTCGCGGAGGGCATCGAGGAGACCAAGCCCGAGCACGAGGGAACCTTCGCGGAGGGAATCGAGGAGACCGAGCACCACCCCGAGCGCAGCACCCACGGCGACTTCGCCGAAGGGATCGAAGAGGACGACTAGGCCGGTCGGGAAGCGGCCTGCCTCGTGACGCTCGTGTAACGGGGACAGCCCCCCTGGCATGAGCGTGACGAAACGCTGCCGAGTATGTGCCGGCCGCGAGGGCGCGCCTCAAGGCGGCTCTGGCCTCGCGTGCGCGAAAGACGCGAGTACGGAGGGGCCCGGCAGCAGATCCGCTGCCGGGCCCCTCCGAGTCAGTGCCTTACTCGACCCAGTCGAAGGTCCGCGTCACGGCCTTCTTCCAGAAGCCGTACTCCTTATCCCGCTCTTTCGCATCCATCTTGGGCTGCCACTCCTTGTCCTTGCCCCAGTTGGCGCGTAGGTCCTCGACCTCGGACCAGAAGCCGGTCGCAAGACCGGCGGCGTAAGCGGCACCGAGCGACGTCGTCTCGGCGACCGTCGGTCGAATCACCGGCACGTCGAGGACGTCGGCCTGGAACTGCATCAGCAGCTCGTTGTAGACCATTCCGCCGTCGACCTTGAGCGACGTGAGCTCGACACCGGAGTCGGCGTTCATCGCGTCGACCACTTCCTTGCTCTGCCACGCGGTCGCCTCGAGTGCGGCACGGGCTATGTGGCCCTTGTTGACATACCGCGTCATCCCGGCGATCACACCCCGCGCCTCACCTCGCCAATAGGGGGCGAAGAGGCCCGAGAAGGCAGGGACGAAGTAGATCCCGCCGTTGTCCTCGACGGTCTTCGCCAGGTCCTCGACCTCAGGCGACTCCTTGATCAGGCCGAGGTTGTCCCGTAGCCACTGGACGAGCGCCCCGGTGATCGCGATCGCGCCTTCCAGGCAGTACGTCGCCGGCTGATCGCCGATCTTGTACGCGAGCGTAGTCAGGAGGCCGCTCTTCGACTGGACGGCCTCGTTGCCGGTGTTGAGCAGGAGGAAGTTCCCTGTCCCGTAGGTGTTCTTCGCCTCGCCAACGGCGAAGCAGGTCTGGCCGAAGAGGGCGGCTTGCTGGTCGCCGAGGTCACCGGCGACCGGGATGCCGTTCAGGTCGCCTTTCGCCTCGCCGTAGACCTCGCTCGATGCCCGGATCTCCGGCAGCATCGCCGGCGGGACGCCGAGAATGCCGAGGATCTCGTCGTCCCAGTCGAGCGTCTCGAGGTTCATCATCATCGTACGGCTCGCGTTGGTCACGTCCGTCACGTGGGCGCCGCCGTCCGGGCCGCCCGTGAGCTGCCAGATCACCCACGAGTCGATGTTCCCGAACAGCACTTCGCCTTTCTCGGCCTTCGAGCGGACGCCGTCGACGTTGTCGAGGATCCACTTGATCTTCGGGCCGGAGAAGTACGTGGCGATCGGGAGGCCGGTCTTCGCTCGGAATCGGTCCTGGCCACCGTCGCTCGCCAGCTCGTTGCAGATCTGGTCGGTCCGGGTGTCCTGCCAGACGATCGCGTTGTGAACCGGACGTCCGCTAGAACGTTCCCAGACGACCGTGGTCTCGCGCTGGTTCGTGACGCCGACGGCCGCCAGGTCGGACGCTTTCACCTTGTTGAGGCCGGCGCCAACCATCTCCTGCGTGCGCGCCCAGATTTCCATCGCATCGTGCTCGACCCAACCCGGTTTCGGATAGATCTGCTCATGCTCCTTCTGATCGACCGAGACGACCTGCCCGCCGTGGTCGAAGACCATGAAGCGCGTGCTCGTCGTTCCCTGGTCGATCGCTGCTGCGTATTGCGCCATCCGCTGCACCTCCTATCTGTTCACTCGGGAGCCCAGGTCTCGGCGGCCGTCTCGATGAGCAGGTGGGTCGAGGTCGCGCCGGGGTCCTGGTGACCTGCACTGCGCTCGCCCAGGTAGCTCGCCCGCCCCTTCTTGGCCACGAGCGGTACCGTTGATTCCATGCCCTGCTCAGCCGCCTGCGCCGACCGCCGCAGGGCGTCCTCGAAGGACGCGCTGTCGGCCAGGGCTGAGCTGAACGCATCCCTGGCCGGGATCAGGGCGTCGATCATCGTCTTGTCGCCCGGCTCGGCCTTTCCGCGCATCTGCACGCCGCTGACCGCCCCATCGAGCGCCGCGGCCCAGTCCGCCGGCTGAAGCTCGCCCTTCCCGGTGGTCGCCATGCCCATCTGCAGGAACAGCGTTCCATAGAGCGGCCCGGCGGCGCCGCCGACTGTAGAGACGAGCGTCATGCCGACGGTCTTCAGGAGGGCGCCGATGTCCTCGCCCTCCTGAGCGTCCAGCTTCGCGAGGACCGCCTTCATCCCGCGGTCCATGTTGGTGCCGTGGTCGGCATCGCCGATCGCCGAGTCGAGCCGGGTCAGGTACTCCCTGTTCTCGGCGACGGTGGAGGCGAACGCCTTCACCCAGTCGAGCACCTGGGCGTACGAGACTGTCACCGCGACGGCCTCCACGACACTCCTAGGCGCCCCACCGCAGCCCCGGCGTATTGACCGGAGCGTCCCACAGCCGTGTGAGCTCATCGTCGAGCTTGAGCAGCGTGATCGAGCAGCCGGCCATCTCGAGCGATGTGATGTACGGCCCGATCAGGTTGCGCGTGATCTTGATCCCGCGGCCCTCGAGCAGCTTGCGCAGCTCGTTGTAGACGACGTAGAGCTCGATCGTCGGGGTTCCCCCCATGCTGTTCACGAACGCCAGCACCTCGTCGCCCTCTTCGTAAGGGAGGTCCTCGATCACCGGCGTGGCCAGGCTCTCGACGATCTCGCCGGCGGGGGCGAGCTTGCGCCGCTCGCGACCGGGCTCCCCGTGGATGCCGATGCCGATCTCCATCTCGTCGTCTCCGAGCTCGAAGGTCGGCGTGCCGGCGGTCGGGACGATGCACGACGTGAGCGCCATGCCCATGCTGCGGCCGTTGGCATTGACCTTCCGGCACAGGTCGGCGACCTGTTGGAGCGACTGCTTTCCCTCCGCCGCCGCACCGCAGATCTTCTCGGCTAGGACGGTCGTCCCGACGCCGCGGCGTCCCGCCGTGTAGAGGCTGTCCTGGACGGCGACGTCGTCGTCGATCACGACCGCCTCGACCTCGACGCCTTCGCCGCGGGCGAGCTCGGCCGCCATCTCGAAGTTCATGACGTCGCCGGTGTAGTTCTTGACGATGTGCACGACGCCAGCACCGCCGTCGACTGCCTTCGTCGCCTCGAGCATCTGGTCGGGCGTCGGCGAGGTGAACACCTCGCCCGGGCAGGCGGCATCGAGCATGCCCATGCCGACGAAGCCGCCGTGCATCGGTTCGTGCCCGGAGCCGCCGCCGGAGACGAGCGCCACCTTGCCCTGCACCGGAGCGTCGGCTCGATAGACGTAGTTGGGTCCGAAGTTCACCTTCAGGAGGTCCGCATGCGCGGCCTCCATGCCCTGCAGGGACTCGGTGACGATGTCTTCGGGCCGGTTGATGAGCTTTTTCATGCTCGGGCTCACCCCCTTTCAGGGTCAGAAGATTCCGCCCAGCCTCCCCAAGACCTCGAGGTTGCCCGTGCCGGGCGCGAAGAGCGCCTGATACGTGACCGCCCCGAGCGTGCCGCCGATGATCGGCCCCACTACGGGAACCCAGCTGTAGTCCCAGTCCGAGTCCCGCTTGCCCGGAATCGGGAGCACGGCGTGGATGATGCGCGGCCCGAGGTCCCGCGCCGGGTTGATGGCGTAGCCGGTCGGGCCGCCGAGCGAGAGGCCGATCACGAACACAAGCAGGCCGACCAGGAGCGGCACGATGGCTTGGCCGAAGGCTGTCGCCAGCACCGCCTGCCCGATGGAGCCCGTGCCGGCCGCGGCGAAGTGCCCGACGATGAAGAAGATCCCGAAGAGCAGCATGAACGTCCCGATGATCTCCGTCAGGAGGTTCTGGCCCTTGCTCCGGATCGCCGGCGCCGTGCAGAAGACGGCGAGCTTGAGGCCCGGATCTTCCGTCGGTCGCCAATGTGGCAGGTAGGCGAGGTAGACCACGATTGCACCGATGAAGGCCCCGACGAACTCGCCTGCGATGTACTTGGGCACGTCATCCCACGGCGTGACGTCCGTCACGGCGTAGGCGATTGTCACCGCCGGATTGAGGTGCGCGCCGCTGAACTGGCCAACGGCGTAAACGGCCATCGCGACCGCCATACCCCAGCCGAACGTGATCACGATCCAGCCCGCGTTCTCGGCTTTCGATTGCGCGAGAAGGACTCCAGCAACGACCCCGTCTCCGAGAATGATCAGAATCGCCGTCCCGATCACCTCGGCAGTGAAGATCTCCATGACACCCCCTTAGGGTCAGAGTGCGCGAAGAAGATCTCGCATGTTGATTGTCAAGTCAACACGCGTCGGCCGCGACGCGGCGTGCCGGCGGTCAGACGCGCGAGACGTCCACTGCGTACCGGTCGCGAAGCTCGCCCGCGATCCGGTCGTCCCCGCCGATCAGATGGAGCTCGTACGGGTACGCGTACTGGGCCCGGAAGCCGTGCTCCCGCTCGAGAATCCTCCCCCAGAGCGAGACGCTGCCCAGAGCGATGGGGCGTCCCTCCCTGACCGGCGGGAGCTCGCGATACTCGCGCCCATAGCACTGCCGAATGCCGGTGTAGCGCCGCAGCAGGTCTTCAGCGAGCTCGCGCGTCCTGAAGGCGTAGATGCCGCACTCGTGGTCGTCGACTGGAGCAGCGTCCCGATGGGACGAGCAGCTCGCCTCGAACCGCCTCATCGGGGGCCAGCTCACGTGGTGCCAGGTAAACGATTCCAGCCGATACTCGTCACCGTGGAGCCGGACGTGCCAGAGCCGCCACCCGAGGATCGGGTCGATCGAGACCCCGGTCATGTCGCCACGGGCTCCTCGACCGGCTCTTCAACTGGGGCAGGAGTGGGCACCGGCTCTTCGAGCGGCATGATCTCGATCTCCCGCTCGGTCTCTGGGAGGCCTATCTCCATGTTCTCATTGTCGGTACGTACCGGCCGCCACTTGACACAACGCTAAATCACGGATCGGCTGGACTGACTCGACCGCCCCGACAGCGCCCCTATGAGCGTCTGACGAAGTCGATCGAGACCGGCACTCCTTCGAGCTCGAACCGGTCGCGGAGCTGGTTCTCGACCCAGTAGCCGTAGTCGCGCGTCACGAGCCCGGGGTCGTTGACGAAGAAGCGGAACCGCGGCGGGCGCACCTGCGTCTGCGTGCCGTAGAGCAGGTTGAGCCGCTTCCCGTTTCTCGACGGCGGTTGGCGCGCCTCGCGGAGCTCGCCGAGGAAGCGGTTCAGCTCGCCGGTCGTCACGCGCGAGGTGTACTTGTCGTAGAGCTCTTCGATCCGGTCGAGCATCCGCCCGACGCCGCGGCCGGTCTTCGCCGAAACGGCGACGAGCGGCGGGCGCTGCTTCAGCCGGTCCTGGAGCCGCGGCCGCAGGTCTTCGATCCCGACGTTCGCGACGTCCCACTTCGAGGCGACGACGAGCGTCGAGTCCTGCGCCTTTCGCGCGACGTCGGCGACCGCGAGGTCCTGGTCGACGAGGCCCTCGCTGGCATCCACCAGGACGAGCGCCACGTCGGCCCGCTCGGCGGCCTGCAGCGCGCGAAGCTCCGAGTAGTACTCGATCCCCTGGCGCTGACGGCGCTTCCGCCTGAGGCCGGCGGTGTCGACGAGGACGAAGGTGCGGTCGCCTCGGGTGAGGACGGTGTCGATCGCGTCGCGCGTCGTCCCGGGCGTCTCGGAGACGATCACCCTGTCCTCGCCGAGGAGCGCGTTCACGAGGCTCGACTTGCCGACGTTCGGCCGCCCGAGAATGGCGACCCGGATCGCGTCCTCCCCCACCTCCGGCCGGCCTGACTCACCCGGCAGGCGCTCGAGGATCTCGTCGAGCAGATCGCCCGTGCCGTGGCCGTGCAGGGCCGAGATCGGGAACGGCTCGCCGAGCCCGAGGCGGTGAAACTCGTGGATCTGGTCGGTCCGGGTCGGGTCGTCGAGCTTGTTCGCGATCACCAGCACGGGGCGGCCGGAGCGGCGGAGCAGGTCGGCGATCTCCTCGTCGCCCGGCGTCACGCCGGCCTGGGCGTCGACGACGAAGAGGACGAGATCCGCCTCCTCGATCGCAGCGCGCGCCTGCCGCGCCACCTGCTGTGTGATCGGTGACGGGTCGACGATGTCCACGCCGCCCGTGTCGACCAGGACGAACCGCCGTCCGCGCCACTCGCAGACGAGCTCCTTGCGGTCGCGCGTCACCCCGGCGGTCTCGTGCACGACGGCATCGCGCGAAGCCGTCAGGCGGTTGACGAGCGTGGACTTCCCGACATTCGGGAAGCCGACGATCGCCGCGGTGCCGGCGAGCTCGGGCTCCGCCATGGCGCTCACACCGGCGGGGACGCGTGCCGGGGACGCCCGAGCGCGTGGGCGTCGACTAGGAAGCGCCAGAGGCCGTGGATCTCGCGCTGGACCTCGGCGGAAGCCTCGCGGTACCCCTTGGCGTTCGCCGGCAGGCCGGCGAAGGTAAGCGGCCTGCCCCAGGCGACCGAGACCGGCTCGAAGTTGCCGGGCTTCCAGAACTGCGTGCCGTGGATGGCGGCGGGAACGATCGGGACGTGCTCGTGGAGCGCGACCATCGCTGCACCCGGCATGGCCTCGCCGGGTACGCCCTCGCGCTGGCGCGTTCCCTCGACGAAGAGGCCGAGGGCGTCGCCTCCCTGGACGCACTGCCGCATCAGGCGAACGGCCTCCCGGTCCGTCTCTCCGCGCCGGACGGAGAACGTGCCGAACGTCCGGATCAGCGGCCCGATCAGCTTCACCCGGTGGAGCTCGATCTTCGCCATGAACCGGACCGGCCGGGGTGACGCCTTGCCGAATACCGGTGGGTCGAGCCACGAGAAATGATTGAGGGCGAGGACGACCCCTCCCTTCCGAGGCACCCGCTCGCTGCCGTAGACGCGCAGGGGCACGAGGAGCTCGACCGCGGCGCCGATGGTCACGCGCCCGACTGCCCAGGTCACGTCGAGGCGCTTCATACGCGCGCCCGGACCAGCGCTTCGATCCGACGGACGACGTCGTCCACGTCCAGCTGGGTCGTGTCGATCAACTCGGCGTCCTCGGCCGGCTGCATGCGCGCGGCGTCGCTCTCGTCGCGGAGACGCAGGTCGGTCGCGAGCGCGTCGCCGCCGATGTCGGGCCGCTCGAGCTGTCGGCGCCGCGCCCGGGTGCCGGCATCGGCGTTCAGATAGACCTTCACATCGGCGTCGGGGGCGACGACCGTCCCGATGTCGCGGCCCTCGATCACGGCGTTCCCGAGGTCGGCGAGCTCGCGCTGCCGGCGGCGCATCACCGCGCGCACCTCCGGGTGCCGGGCGACGATCGGAACGAGGCGGTCGATCTCGGCCTGGCGGATCTCTTTCGTGACGTCGTGGCCAGCGATCTCGACGCGGCCGGCCTCGTCGAGGTCGACGGGGCTCTCGTCGGCGAGCACTCCCAGCGGGCCTCCGTCCTCGAGATCGAGGGATTGGCGGACTGCGAGCCAGGTGACGGCCCGGTACATGGCGCCCGTGTCCAGATACCGGAAGCCCAGGCGCTCGGCGAGTCGGCGCGCCACAGTGCTTTTTCCGGCTCCGGCGGGCCCGTCGATCGCAACGATCATCGCTGGGTCACCGACTCGAGCAGGTCGAAGAAGCCGGGGAAGCTTACAGCGACGCTTTCGGCGCCCTCGACCTCCGCGCCCGCACGCGACACCAGCCCGCCGATCGCGCCGAGCATCGCGATCCGGTGATCGCCTTCCGCGTGGACCACGCCCCCACCCTTAGGGCGGGTGGGGACCCCCCTCACCCTGAAGCCATCATCGCTCGGCGTGATCCGCACGCCAAGGGCTCGGAGCGCATTTGTCACCGTTTCGATCCGGTCCGTTTCCTTTGCCCGCAGCTCCCCCGCGCCGTGGACGACGGACTCGCCGCGCGCCATCCCGGCCGCGAGCGCGAAGAGCGGAAGCTCGTCGATCAATGCCGGCACCTCTCGCCGCCGCACGACGGTCGCCACCAGCTCGGCCGGGCGCACCTCGAGGTCGGCCACCGGCTCTCCGCTCAGCCCCCGCCGGTTGAAGACGGCGATGTTCGCGCGCATTCGCTCCAGGACGTCCAGGAAGCCGGTCCGCAGCGGGTTGATGTTCACGCCCTCGACGAGCAGCTCGGAGCCGTGGAGGAGCGTCGCGGCGAGGATGAACGGCGCCGCCGCGGAGAAGTCACCCGGTATCTCGACTCGAAACGGCGCGAGGCGCTGGACCGACTCGACCGACACGTCCGTCCCTCGCCTCGCAACAGGCACGCCGAGGTCCCGCAGCAGCCGCTCGGTGTGGTCGCGGGACGGGATCCGCTCCACGACCGTTGTCGGCCCGCCGTCGGCATACAGGCCCGCGAAGAGCACGGCCGACTTCACCTGTGCGCTCGCCATCGGCGGCTCGTAGCGGATCGGCCGCAGCTGCCCGCCCTCGATCAGCACCGGCGCGCCGCCGTCCGTCGTCTCCACCCGCGCCCCCATCTCGCGCAGCGGCTTCGCGATCCGCTCCTGCGGACGGCGCGAGAGCGACTCGTCGCCGGTGAGGACGAACCGGCCTTCCTGGCCGGCGAGGATGCCCGAGGCCAGACGCATCACGGTCCCGGCGTTGCCGCAGTCGAGCACGCCTTCGGGCTCCCGGAGTCCGCGCAGCCCGGCGCCATGGACTCTGAGGATGTCGCCGCCGTCGTCGTCAACCTCCACGCCGAGGTCGCGGACGACGCGGATCGCCGCCTCGGTGTCCTCGGCGCGCCCGAACCCGCGAATCTCGCTCTCCCCGTCGGCGACCGACCCGAGCAGGACCGCCCGCTGCGAGATCCCCTTCACGCCGGGGACGGCGATCGCGCCCTCGACGGACGCGGCCGGCTCGACCTTCACTCCTCGACCACCGGCGAGACGACCACGCCGTAGCCCTGCGCCTCGAGCAGCGCTCTCGCCCGCTCGGCCTCGCCCTCGCCGGCCACGAGCACCGTCAGCGTCCCGCCGCGCTCGGGCGACTGGTGCTGGAGCTCGAAGTCCTCGATGTTGATCCGTTCGGCGCCCAGGGCCTGTGTGATCCCGGCGAGGACACCGGGGCGGTCGGGGACGTGCACCCGCAGCCGGAGCAGCTCGCCGGGATCGCCGTACGCCTCAGTGATCATCCCGCGGCGCTTCAGCGCCGCCTCCCCGATCCAGCGCGCGAGGAACCCCGCGTCGCCCGACTCGAGCGCCGCCTCGACCTGCTCGAGCCCGCGACGGTGGTCGGCCAGCGCAGCGCGCAGCGCGTTCGCGTTCTCGAGAAAAATGTCGACCCAGATCCGGGGGTTCGCGCCGGCGACGCGGGTCATGTCCCGGAGCGACCCGCCGGCCGACGAGAGCGGCTCGTGCCCGTCGATCCGGGTCGCGCCGGCCTGGTTGACGAGCACGTTCGCCATCACGTGCGGCAGGTGGCTGGTCAGTGCGACGAGGCGGTCGTGCGCGGCCGGGTCGACGGCGATCGGCGTCGCGCCGAGCCCCGCCACGAACCCGTGGACGAGGCGGTGGCGCTCCGGGTCGGTCTGCGGAAGCGGGGAGAGGAACCAGGTTGCGCCCTCGAAGAGCTCGGCGCTCGCGTGCTCCGGCCCGCGCGCCTCGGATCCGCACACCGGATGGCCACCGATGAAGCGCGGTGATCCACCCGCGGCAGCGCAGACAGCCGCCTTGGTCGAGCCGACGTCGGTCACGGTCGTCCCGTCGCGGCTCGCCTCGAGCGCCGCCCGCACCTGTCCGGCGAGCTGTCCTACGGGAACGGCGACGACGGCCAGGTCGGCGCCGTCGAGCGCCTCGCCGAGCGATTCGGAGACCTCGTGAACCGCCCCCCGCTCCCGCGCGACCTCCGCGCCGTCGCGGTCCTGGTCGAAGCCGACGACGGTCGCGCCGCCTCGCGCCGCGGCCAGCCCGACGGAGGCGCCGATCAGCCCGGTGCCGACGATCGCGACGCGCATCTACAGGGGTTACCCGACGGTTTTGCCGACGAGCGAGACGACCTCGGTGACCTGGCGCGCGAACTCTCCGAACTCGGCGGTCGGGATCAGCTGCGGCCCGTCGCAGAGCGCCTCCTCGGGCCGCGGATGCGCCTCCACGATGATTCCGTCCGCGCCGACGGCGGCGGCCGCCATGGCGAGCGGCAGCACCAGCGCGCGCCGGCCGGCCGCGTGCGACGGATCCACGATCACGGGCAGGTGCGTCTCCTCCTTCAGCACCGCCACCGCGCCGAGGTCGAGCGTGTAGCGCAGCGAGCGCTCGAACGTCTTGATCCCGCGCTCGCAGAGGATGATCCGCTCGTTCCCCTCCTTCGCGACGTACTCGGCCGCCATCAGGAGCTCCTCGACGGACGCGGACGGCCCGCGCTTCAGCAGCACCGGCTTGTCGATGCGGCCGACCTCCGCGAGGAGGAGGAAGTTCTGCATGTTCCGCGCCCCGATCTGCACGACGTCGGCCACCTCGAGGACGTCCTCCGTGTGCCGCGGGTCGAGCAGCTCGGTGACGATCGGGAGGCCGGTCTCCTCGCGCGCCTCCCTCAGCACCTCGAGCCCGTCGAGGCCGAGGCCCTGGAACGTGTAGGGCGAGGTGCGGGGCTTGAAGGCGCCGCCGCGGAGCCAGGTCGCGCCCGCGGCCTTGACCGCGCGCGCCGTCTCGAGCGTCTGCTCGCGGTACTCGACCGTGCACGGTCCCGCGATCAGCCCGAAGTACCCGTCGCCGATCTTGCGGCCGTCGACTTCGATCATCGTCAGGTCGGGCGCCAGCTCGCGCGAGACGAGCTTGTACGGCTTCACGATCGGGACGACCCGGTCGACGCCCGGAAAGCCCTCGAGTGGAATTCCCGCCAGCACCTCGCGATCGCCGATCGCTCCGATCACGGTCGCCTCCCGCCCGCGGGAGACACGCGCGTCGGCGCCCTCGGCGTTGAGGCGGGCGACGACGTGCTCGGTCTGGTCCGAGGTGGCACCGTTCACCATCACGACCAGGAGCTCCGGCGAGGCGTTCGAGGCGGCCATGGGGCAAGTGTAGGCTCGGTCGATCGACCCGAGCAGCGACCCCATGATCCGCCAGCTCCGCGAGCAGATCTCCGACAACGACCGGGCACTGGTCGAGGCGATCAACGTGCGGCTGCGACTCGTCCAGCGAATCAAGAGCTACAAGGCCCAGCGCGGCTACAACTTCGTCGATCCCGAGCGCGAGGAGTGGATGCTGCGGGACGTCCAGCGGGCGAACCGCGGGCCGCTCTCGACCGAGGGGCTCGAGGAGATCTACGGCGCGATCCTGGATCTGAGCAAGAAGGAGGTCTCTTGACCCGCCGCGCCGGCGGCCGTACCCTGGGACCGATGACTCCCGTCCGCACCTGGGCCTGGGCTTGGCGCCACGAGCGGGGCGGGAGCCTGCGCCTGACCTGACCCAGGCAGCCACCCGTTCCGCTCGAAGACCTTCCGCCGGAGGGTCTTTTCGTTTGTCCACATGATCGTTCAGACCGTCATCTCAACCGACCTGATCACCCCCCTCGGGGCGTACCTCCGGCTGCGCGAAGGCGGCCGGGGGAGCTTCCTGCTGGAGTCGGTGGAGAAAGGGCGGCTCGGACGCCACTCCTTCGTCGGCTTCGGCTCCGAGTTCGTCGACTTCGAGGGCGCTGAAGCGTCGGGCCAGCCCGTGGTGGGCTACCTCGGCTACGACCACGCCGCAACGCTGGAGCCGACGGTGTCCCTACCGGCGAAGGGCCCTTCGCTGCCGGAGAGCCGTTTCGTCGTCGCCGAGACGCTGATCCGCTTCGACCACGTGCTCGGCCTCGCGGAGGTGCTGGCCGGGAACCCGGACGAGGTGGCGGAGCTCCTGCGACGGCCCTACGACGACGTGGCGCCCCCGCGCATGAACGGCGGGTCGACCCGCCGCTCACCCGGTCGCTTCGAGTACGAGCGCGGTGTCGAGCGCGCGAAGAAGCACATCCGCGCGGGGGACGCGTTCCAGATCGTCCTCTCCCAGCGCGCCGAGCGGCCCACGAGCGCGAGCGCGATCGCCCTCTACCGCTCGCTTCGCCGGGTCAACCCGTCGCCGTACCTCTTCCTGCTCGAGCTGGACGACCTCGCCCTGGTCGGCTCGTCGCCCGAGACGCTCGTCAAGGCCGACGACGGGATCGCGGAGCTGAACCCGATTGCGGGTACGACGCACCCCGGCGACGGCGATGCGGAGCGGCTGCTCGCGTCCGAGAAGGACCGCGCGGAGCACGTGATGCTCGTCGACCTCGGCCGCAATGACCTCTCGCGCGTTTGCAGGCCGGGCACGGTGCGCGTCCAGCGCTTCCTCGAGCCCGAGCGCTACTCCCACGTCACGCACCTGGTCTCGGAGGTGGTGGGCGAGCTTAACCCGGGGATCACGGGGTTCGAGCTCCTCCGTGCCACCTTCCCCGCCGGCACCGTCAGCGGCGCGCCGAAGGTGCGGGCGATGCAGATCATCTCCGACCTGGAGGACTACCGGCGGGGGCCGTACGCCGGCGCCGTCGGCTACTTCCTGCCCGACGGCGCCGTCGATACCTGCATCGCGATTCGGACGATCGTCCTCCACGACGGCATCGCGTACCTCCAGGCCGGCGCGGGGATCGTGGCGGACTCGAATCCGACCGACGAGCACGACGAGTGCCTGCGGAAGCTGGCGGCGCTGGAGCGGGCGATCGACCTGGCCGAGGCGCGCGGATGATCCTTTTGATCGACAACTACGACTCGTTCACGTACAACCTCGCGCACCTGTTCGGCGAGCTCGGCGCGGAGGTGGAGGTGCGCCGGAACGACGCGGTCGACGCGGACGAGGCCGAGCGGCTGGAGCCCAGCCACCTCGTCGTCTCCCCCGGCCCCGGCCGCCCGGCGGATGCGGGCGCCACCCGAGACATCGTTCGACGGCTCGCGCCGCGAACCCCGACGCTCGGCGTCTGTCTCGGCCACCAGGCGATCGTCGAGGTCTTCGGCGGCGAGGTCGGCCCCGCGAAGACCCTCGTCCACGGCAAGGCGAGCGTGATCAACCACGATGGTCGCGGCCTGTTCGACGGGGTGCCGCAGGACTTCCTCGCCGGCCGCTACCACTCGCTCGCGGCAGCGTCGATCCCGGACGAGCTCGAGGTTTCCGCCAGATGCGGCGACGGCGAGGTGATGGCGGTGCGTCACCGGGAGCTGCCGGTCGACGGCGTGCAGTTCCACCCGGAATCGGTGCTCACCCCACTCGGGCGGGACATCGCACGAAACTTCCTGGAAGGCTCGTGATGCAGGACACTCTCGCCCGGCTGCTCGACGGACACGACCTGTCCCGGGCCGAGGCGCGCGAGGCGATGGACTCGATCATGACCGGCGAGGCGTCGCCGGCGCTGATCGGCGGCTTTCTCGTCGCCCTGCGGCTGAAGGGCGAGACGGCGGACGAGATCGCGGGTTGTGCGGAAGCGATGCGGGAGCACGTCCTCTCGGTCACGCCGCACCGTGAGGACCTCGTCGACACCGCCGGAACGGGGGGCGACGGCGGGCGCACCTTCAACATCTCGACGGCGGCGGCGCTCGTGGCCGCCGCGGCCGGCGCCGGCGTGGCGAAGCACGGCAACCGCGCCGTCTCGTCCGCGTCGGGATCGGCCGACGTCCTCGAGGCGCTCGGGTTCACGCTCGACCTGCCGCCCGACCGGATCGCGGACTCGATCGACGAGCTCGGGTTCGGGTTCCTGTTCGCGCCCACCCACCATCCGGCGATGAAGCACGCGGCGCCGGTGCGCAAGGAGCTTGCCGCCCGCACGGTCTTCAACGTGCTCGGCCCGCTGACGAACCCGGCGGGCGCGCGGGCGCAGGTCGTCGGCGTCTACTCGCCCGACCTCGTCCGGACGATCGCCGAGGTGCTCGCGTCGCTCGACGCTCGGCGGGCGTTCGTCGTTCACGGCGCCGCCGGCATCGACGAGCTGTCGCCCGCGGGGCCGAATCTCGTCTGCGAGGTCGTTGACGGCGGCGTGAAGGAGCGCGAGATCGACCCGCTGGAGCTGGGCGTGCCGCGGTGCGCGCCGGAGGAGCTGCGCGGCGGCTCGCCCGACGAGAACGCACAGGCGATCCGCGAGGTCTTCGGGGGCGCGGATGGCGGCCGGCGCGACGCGATCCTGCTGAACGCGGCCGGAGCGATCGCGGCGGGCGGGCACGCGGACGACCTCCGCGAAGGGCTGGAGCTCGCGCGTGAGGCGGTGGACTCCGGCGCGGCGGGCGAGCGACTGGAGGCCCTGATTGCGTTTCGCTGAGGCGCTGCGCGCATCCGGGCTGTCGGCGATCGCCGAGGTGAAGCGACGATCGCCGTCGGCCGGCGATCTCCGTCCGGACGCGGATCCGGGCGCGCTCGCCGCGGCGTTCGAGCGCTCGGGCGCGGCCGCGGTCTCGATCCTCGTCGACCAGCGGTTCGGCGGGACGATCGACGACCTCCACGCCGCCCGGGCCCGAGCGAGCCTGCCCCTGCTGGCCAAGGGCTTCTTCTCGACCGCGGAGCAGCTGCGTGAGCTACGCGACGCCGGCGCCGACGCGGTGCTGCTCCTGCTGCGCGACCTCGACGAGCAGAGCATGGCAGAACTTCTGCAAACAAGCAGAGCGCTCGGCATGGACGCGCTGGTCGAGGCGCACGACGAGGAAGAGTTGCAACGAGCCGCCGAGCTCGAGGCAGAGGTGATCGGGATCAATGCCCGGGACCTCGCCACGTTCGAGATCGACCGTGCCGCGCAGCTCGAGCTCGTGGCGAAGGCGCCGCGCGACCGCGTCGTCGTCGCGGAGAGCGCGATCGCATCACGCGCCCACGGTGCGGCCGCCGAGCTCGCCGGCGCCGACGCGATCCTCGTCGGGTCCACGCTGATGCGCGCGCAGGATCCCCCCGCCAAGCTCGCGGAGCTGATCTCCCGGCCGCTCGTGAAGGTCTGCGGCCTCACGCGGGAGGAAGACGTGGCCGTCGCCGGGGAGGCCGGCGCCGACATGGCGGGATTCATCCTGGCCGAGGAGAGCCCCAGGCGCGCAGACGAGCTCCTCCCCGTTCCGGAGACGATGCTCCGTGTCGCCGTCCACGTCGGTGAGTACGACGAGCGCGGCGCCGACCTCGTCCAGCTGTACGCGCGGGATCCTAGGACGCGTATGCGTAGCCGCGACGCCGCGCTCCTTCGCGACGGTCAGGAGGTGGCCCGCGTCGTCGACCTGCCGTGGGAGCAGGCGGACCCCGAGCACCTGGAGCGTGCGAGCACGGCGGAGGGCCGGATCATGCTCGCCGGTCGCCTCGGACCTGACAACGTGCGCGACGCGATCGAAGCGGTGCAGCCGTGGGCGGTGGACGCGGCATCGCGGCTGGAGGCCGGGCCCGGGATCAAGGACCACGACCGCGTCCGCGCCTTCGTCGAGGCGGCGCGATGACCGTCGGGCTCTACGGCGCCTACGGCGGCCGCTACGTCCCCGAGACGCTGATCCCGGCGCTCGACGAGCTCGCGCTCGGCTGGGAGGAGGCTCGGGAGGACGACGGGTTCCACGGCGAGCTCCACGAGCTGCTGACCACCTTCGGCGGGAGGCCGACGCCGCTCACGCTCACCGGGCGGTTCGCCGCCGGGAAGCGGCTCTACCTCAAACGCGAGGACCTCCTCCACACCGGCGCCCACAAGCTGAACAACACGCTCGGCCAGGCGCTGCTCGCTCGGCGGCTCGGGAAGCAGAGGATCGTCGCCGAGACGGGCGCCGGCCAGCACGGCGTCGCAACGGCGACCGTCTGTGCGCGCTTCGGCTTCGACTGCGTCGTCTACATGGGCGCCGAAGACATGGACCGGCAGCGCCCGAACGTGGAGCGGATGCACCTGCTCGGGGCGGAAGTTCGGCCGGTCGAGTTCGGGACGAAAACCTTGCGCGAGGCGACGAGCGAGGCGATCCGAGACTGGATCTCCAACGTCGAGACGACCCACTACCTGATCGGGTCGTGCGTCGGCCCGCATCCCTACCCCTCGATCGTCCGCGAGCTCCAGTCGGTGATCGGGCGGGAGGCCCGCGAGCAGATCCTGCACGCCGAGCGGCGCCTGCCGGACGTCGCGGTCGCGTGTGTCGGCGGCGGTTCGAATGCGATCGGGCTCTTCGCCGGCTTCCTCGACGACGCGCAAGTGCGGCTTCTCGGCGTCGAGGCCGAGGAGGCGGCGTCCCTCGGCGACGGCCGGACGGGCGTGCTCCACGGCGCCCGGTCGTCGCTGCTCGCCGACGAGGACGGCCAGATCCTCGACGCGCATTCCGTTGCCGCCGGCCTCGACTACCCGGGCGTGGGGCCCGAGCACGCCTTCCTGCGTGACACGGGCCGAGCCGAATACGTCACCGCGACGGACGCCGAGGCACTCGCCGCGCTCCACCGGCTGGCGGAGACCGAGGGGATCATCCCGGCGCTGGAGCCCTCGCACGCGCTGGCGCGGATCGACGGCCTGGACGGCGAGCTGATCCTCGTCTGCCTGTCGGGCCGCGGCGACAAGGACCTCGCCCGTGTTTGACGTCCCGGCAACGCCGCTGACCTTTCCCGACGATGGGGTTCGGCGGGACGGCCTGCTCTTCCGGCTGCCGACGCCCGAGGACATCGAGACGATCGCCCCGGCCTTCAGCGATCCGGACATCGGCGGCCGCGCGAACATGCCTGCGCTCGACACCGACACTCTGCGTGAGCTCAGCCCGCTGCTCCCGGAGCGGATGGAGCAGGGGATGTTCATGCCGCTCCTCGTCGCCGACTCAGAGACCGGCGAGATCCTCGGCGGCGCGACTGTGCACCAGCTCAACTGGGAGCTCGGCCAAGCCGAGATCGGCTACTGGCTGTTTCCGGCAGCGCGGGGCCGCGGCGTCGCCACGCGGACCGCCCGCTTCCTGGCCGAGCACGCGTTCTCGCTCGGGATCGACCGCGTCGAGGCGCGAGTGTTCGACGGGAACCGGGAGTCCGAGCGCGTGCTCCAGCGTGCGGGGTTCACGCGCGAAGGCGTGCTCCGGTCGCTGCCGAAGCGAGACGGCGGACGCGGCGACATGACCCTCTACTCGCTCCTGCCGGGCGAATGAAGACGCTCGTGATCTACCTGATGGCCGGCCCAGAGACGCCGGCGCTCGCCGAGGCGGCGGTCGAGGGCGGCGCCGACGTCGTCGAGCTCGGGTTCCCGTTCTCGGACCCGCTCGCCGACGGGCCCGTGATCCGGCGGGCCGCCGAGCGGGCGCTCGCCGAGGGGATGCGGACGGACGCCTGTCTGGAGTGCCTGGCGGAGACGCGTCGGCGGGTCGACGTCCCCCTGGTGCCCATGACCTACGCCGCGCTGCTCGAGGCGCACGGCTACGACCGGTTCGCCCAGGACGCGCTCGAGGCCGGCGCCACGAGCCTGATCGTGGCCGACCTGCCGGTCGATGCCGAGCCCGGGCTGCGGCGCGTCCAGCTCGTAGCGCCGACCTCGACCGACGAGCGGATCGTCCTCGCTGCCGAGCACACCGACGGCTGGCTCTATCTCGTGACGGTCACGGGGACGACCGGCGCGCGGAACGGCCTCTCCCCCGAACTCGCCGGCCTCGTTCAGCGGACGAGGCGGGCGACCGACGTCCCGCTCTACGCCGGCTTCGGCATCACGACGCCGGGGCACGCACGCGCGGCGGCCGAACTCGTCGACGGCGTCGTGGTCGGCACCCGCGCCGTCGAGGTCGCCGAGGAAGGACCGGCCGCACTCCGCGAATACGTGCGGTCGTTGAGCACAATGCTCCACTGACCATGCGCGTCTTCTCCGGCATCCAGCCCACCGGCTCGAAGCACTTCGGGAACTACAGCGGCGGCTTCCGCCAGTACGTGGCGACCCAGGAAGTCGGGGACGCCTTCTTCTGCATCGTCGACCTCCACTCGATCACGGTCGAGTTCGATCCCGCCGACCTCCGGGAGCGAACGCTCGATCTCGGCGCGATGCTGTTCGCCGTCGGCCTCGACCCGGAGCGCTCTACCGTCTTCGTCCAGAGTCACGTCACCGCGCACGCCGAAGCCGCCTGGCTGCTGAGCTCGGTGACGAGCTTCGGCGAGCTGCGGCGGATGACGCAGTTCAAGGAGAAGTCCGAGCAGCAGGAGTTCGTTTCCGCCGGGCTCTTCACGTACCCCGTGTTGATGGCCGGCGACATCCTCCTGTACCAGACCGACGTCGTGCCGATCGGCGACGACCAGCGTCAGCACCTCGAGCTCACGCGCGACATCGCGGAGCGCTTCAACTCGCGCTACGGCGAGACGTTCAAGCTGCCCGAGGGGCAGTACCCGGAGGTCGGGGCGCGGATCATGGATCTTCAGGAGCCCGAGCGGAAGATGTCGACGACGCTCGGCACGCCGCAGGGCACGCTCGACCTGCTCGACCCGCCCCAGGTGCTCACGAAGAAGGTCAAGAGCGCTGTCACGGACTCGGGGCGCGAGGTGCGGCGAGGGCCCGGCAAGGAGGGGATCGAGAACCTGATCGACATCATGTCGGTCGCCACGGGCGAGACCCGCGAGGAGATCGAGGGCCGCTACGACGGTGCGGGGTACGGGCAGTTCAAGAGCGACGTCGCCGACGCCGTGGTCGGGCTCGTGCAGCCGATCCAGGAACGCTATCGCCAGCTACGCGGCGACGAGCCCGAGCTGCTGCGGCTCCTGGGCATCGGCGCGGACAAGGCCCGGGAGGCGTCAGCTCCCACGCTCGCGCAGATGTACGAGCGCATGGGGTTTGTCCGGCCGTAACGCCGCCGTCCTGGGCGGCGTCGTCGCCGCCACGCTCGTCACCGGCGCTCTGCACTTCCTCGACGCCGAGCCTGTCGTCACCTTTTTCGTCGCCGCGGCCGCGCTCGCCGGCCTCGCCTGGGTGATCTCGATCGCCACGGAATCCGTCGGCGCCCGCTATGGGCCGGCCGTGACGGGCGCGCTGCAGTCGACCCTCGGCAACCTGCCCGAGCTCTTCATCGTCCTCTTCGCGCTGTCGGCAGGCGAGCTCGTCGTTGCGCAGACGTCGATCGTCGGCTCGTTCCTCGCGAACGCGCTGCTCGTCCTGGGACTTGCGATCGTCGCCGGCGCGAGGGCGTCCTCGGACGGCGTGATGCGCTTCCGCAAGCGGTTCCCGAACGACATCGCGACGCTCCTTCTGCTCGCGGTCTTCATCATCGTGATCCTCGGGCTCTCCAACACCGTCGGCGACCGCGCCAGCGAGCACCAGGTGACGATCTCCGCGATCGGCGCGGTCTGCCTCCTGGCCGTGTATGGGACCTGGCTCTGGTCGTACCTCCGCTCGGACGAGCCAGCGGAGCCGGCGCACGGAGCCGAGGCACGGCCGGGGTTGCCGTTCCGCGCCGCCATCATCTCACTGGCCGCGGCCGGCGTCGCGGCGGCCTTCGTCTCGGACTGGTTCGTCAACGCGCTCGACCCGGCGGTCGACGCGCTCGGCATCTCGAAGGCGTTCACGGGCCTGGTGATCGTCGCGATCGCCGGAAATGCGGTCGAGAACGTGGTCGGGATCAGCCTCGCCGCGAAGGGCCAGTCCGACCTCGCGATCTCGGTGGTGAAGAACTCCGTGGCGCAGATCGCGGTGTTCGTGTTTCCGGCGCTCGTGCTCCTCTCGCTCGCCTTCGAGACGCGGCTGACGTTCGTGCTCGGCCCGGTCTACATCGGCGCGATCGCGCTGACGGCCTTCGCGATCTGGCAGATCACCGGCGACGGGGAAGCGGTGGCCTTCGAGGGGTGGGCGCTCGTCGCGCTCTACGTGATCGTGGCCGTGCTCGCCTGGTTCGAGTAACCGAGACGCAACACATTTCGAGCGCGAAGCGCGTAGCTTCTGGGACGGCCATTTCCACGCTCAGAGGGAGGAGCCATGAGGAGAGGCATACGGGTGGCCGCCCCGCTCGCGCTGGCGGGCGTCCTGGCCGCCGCCATCGCGGTGAGCATGGCGACTGCGGGCTCGTCGAGGCCCGTGCGCGCCATGCGCGGCCACCGCAGCACGCATTCCCGTCACTCGTCGAGCGCGTGCCGGTTCGACAACGGGATTTCGCACGTCGTCTACTTGATCTTCGACAACGTGCACTTCAATCGGGACAACCCCAACGTCCCGTCGGACGTCGAGCAGATGCCCAACCTGCTGAACTTCATCCGCGGCAACGGGCGACTGCTCACAAATAACCACACCGCCCTGATCTCGCATACCGGCGGTGGGATCCTGACCAGCCTCACGGGCATGTATCCGGATCGCCACGGACAGTCCGTGACCAACTCCTACCGCTACTTCCGGGCGGATGGGAGCACGGCGTCGTCGAGCTCGTTCAAGTACTGGACGGATCTGACGGACGACCTCAACTCGCCGCCCACCGACCCGAACTTCAACATGGTGAACGGCGACAGCGGCTCGGCGAAGAACACGCCGGCGCCGTGGGTCCCGTACACACGGGCCGGGTGCGACTGGGGCGCGACGGCGCTCGCCAACGTCGTGCTCGAGAACACCGGCACCGGGCCGGCCGGCGACATGACCAAGGTCTTCGGCCAAGGCTCACCGGAGTGGAACGAGGCCGCTGCGTCCAACGCGGCGCCGGCCGGAACCGCGGCGCGGACGCTCGCACAGACCGACTTCGTCGGCATGGCGATCCACTGCGCCAAGAACGTGAAGAGCATCTGCAACGGCAACGCGACCGCGAAGCCGGACCTGCTGCCCGACGAGCCCGGCGGCTACGACGGGTTCAAGGGGCTGTTCGGAGCGAAGTACGTCAACCCGGCCATCGCTCGCGGCAGTCCGGTCGTCAACAAGCTGAACGGGCAGCCGGTGGTCGACCCGTTCGGGCAGCCCGGCTTCCCCGGGTTCGACGGCCTGTTCGCAACGACCACGCTGGCGTACGTGGCTCAGATGCAGGAGGCCGGCGTTCCGGTCACCTTCGGTTACATCTCGGACGCACACGACCAGCACGGCAACGCGGGTGAGATCCACGCCACGCGCGGCCCGGGCGAGGCCGATTACGTCCAGCAGCTGAAGGCGTACGACCAGGCGTTCGGGCAGTTCTTCGCGCGCCTGGCCTCGCACGGGATCACGAAGCGGAACACCCTCTTCGTCTTCTCCACTGAGGAGGGCGACCACTTCGCCGGCTCCCAGCCCACACCCCCGGGCTGCGACGGCGTAACGACGCCGTGTCAGTACAACCCGATCGGCGAGGTCAACGGGAACCTCACGGGCCTGCTCGCCACGCAGCAGGGGATCACGACGCCGTTCACCGTCCACGCCGACATGGCGCCGACGATCTACCTGACGGGGAATCCGACCCGGACGGCCGGCGTCACCCGCGAGTTCGGCAGGGGGCTCGGACGGCTGACCGCGGTGAACCCGTACACGGGGCTCACGGAGCAGGTGGCTGCGGCGCTGGCCGACCCGGTCGGGATGAAGGCGCTGCACATGGTCACCGCCGACCCGCAGCGGACGCCGACGCTGACGCTGTTCGCACTCCCGGACTACTTCTTCTTCACGGGGGCCGCGAATTGCTCGTCGCCGTGCATCTTCATCCCGCCGCAGGGCAACCAGTCGTTTGCCTGGAACCACGGCGGGATCCAGCCCGAGATCGCGAACACCTGGCTCGGGTTGGTCGGGCCTGGGGTTCGGCGGCAGCACTACGACGACCGGACTTGGGCCGACCACTCGGACGTCCGGCCGACGATGCTCACGCTGCTCGGGCTCGAGGACCCGTACGTCCACGACGGACGGGTGCTGGCCGGCCAGCTCGACGAGGATGCGCTGCCGTCCTCGCTCGAGCACGACCGGGGAGCCGTGCGAAACCTCGGCGCGATCTACAAGCAGCTGAACGCGCCGTTCGGCGCCTTCTCGATGAACCTGCTCGCCGCCTCGACGAAGGCGATCAAGAGCGGGTCATCGTCGGACGACAGCCGCTACACGTCGGTGGAAGGGCAGATCTCGACGCTGACGACCCAGCGTGACGCCCTCGCCGCGCAGATCCGCGACGCGCTCGACGCGGCTGCGTTCGACCACCACCGCATCAACCGGAACGACGCCCGCGACTGGATCTCGCAGGCGCAGTTCCTGATCGGGCAATCGGCGACGCTCGCAGCGTCCGCCTGAGCCAAAGCCGAAGCCGTTTGCGGCCCGGCGCGTCGCCACGAGCGGCGCGCCGGGCCGACCGGCGCTTGTAACAACTAGTTACTTGGCTCCTGAGCGCTAGGAACGGGTTCGAACCGAGACGGTCAGCGGCGTCCGGCGTGGCTAGTGACAAGTTGTTACTTGCGCAGAAGACGCAGCTCGTCGCCGGTGAGCTCTCGGGAGTCCCCAGGCTCGAGGCCCTGGAGGGTCAGCCCGGCGTAGCTCCTTCGGTGGAGGCGCCGGACTGGGTGGCCAACTGCTTCCAGCATCCGTCGCACCTGCCGGTTTCGGCCCTCGTGAATCGAGAGCTCCACGGTTGACGGGCCGAGGTGCCGGACCGCCGCGGGCGCGGTCGGGCCGTCCTCAAGCTCGACCCCCTCGGCCAGTCGCCGGAGCGCCTCGTCCGAAGGCTCGCCCTCGACCTCGGCCTCGTAGACCTTCTCCACCTCGTATTTCGGGTGCGCCAGCCGGTGCGCGAGCTCTCCGTCGTTCGTCAGCAGGAGCGCGCCGGTCGTGTCGGCGTCCAGCCGCCCAACGGGCACTACGCGCACCTCGTGCGCGACGAGGTCGACCACCGTCTGCCGCCCCCGTGGGTCACTTGCCGTCGTCACGACTCCGGCGGGCTTGTGGAGCAGGACGTAGGTGAGCGGCTGCAGCGACACCTCCCGCCCGTCCACCTCGACACGGTCGCCGCGCTCCACGAACGTGTTCAGCTGTCCGGGCTCGCCGTTCACGACCACCCGGCCGGCCTTGATCAGCTCGTCTGCCTTCCGCCGGGAAGCGACGCCGGCCCTGGCGAGGAACGCGTTCAGCCGCATCGGGGTTGTTTACCCTCCCGCGATGGCTCGCATCGACCCGTACCTCCTGTACGAGGACGCCGAGGCCGCGGTCGAGTTCCTCACGACGGCCTATGGGTTCGAGGAGTACGTCCGCTCGACCGGCGGTGCCGGGCGCTTGCACGTCGAGCTGCGGCTCGAGGGTGGCTCGCTCATGCTCGGTCAGGGATCGCCTGACTACCGGAACCCGAAGAACTCCGGCCACTTCACGGCGCTTGTCCACGCCTACATCTCGGACGTCGACGCCCACTACGAGCACGCTCGTGCAGCCGGGGCGGAGATCCTGATGGAGCCTACGGATCAGCCGAACGGCGACCGCCGCTACGACACCCGGGACCCCGAGGGCCACATGTGGTCCTTCGCCACCCCCGCCGCCTGATGCGCCTGGCCCTGATGGTCGAGGGCCAGGAGGGCGTCACCTGGGAGCAATGGCTCGGGCTCGCCCGCGCCTGCGAGGAGCACGGAATCGAGACGATGTTCCGCTCCGACCACTACCTCTCCCCGAGCGACCCCAGCCGCACGGCCACCGACGCCTGGACGCTCCTCGGCGCGCTCGCCGCCCGCACCACGAGGCTCCGGATCGGCACGCTCGTCTCGCCGGTCACCTTCCGTCACCAGGCCGTGCTCGCGAAGGCCGCCGCCACCGTCGACCACGTCTCCGGCGGCCGGGTCGAGGTCGGGATGGGCGCCGGGTGGATGACCCAGGAGCACGAGCGCTATCACATCCCGTTCCCCGAGATCGGCGAGCGGGCGCGGATGCTCGCGACGCAGATCGCGGACGTGGACACCTTCCTCCGCGACGACCCGCTCGTCGTCCAGCGCCCCCGCCCGCCGCTGATCGTCGGCGGCGGCGCTCGTCGGGGCACGACGGAGCCGGCCGTGCGCTTCGCCGACGAGTACAACACCTACGGCGTCGACGCCGCCGAGGCCCGAGTCCGCCGTGCCCGCCTGGACGAGGCCTGTGAGCGCGGCGGGCGCGATCCCTCCACCCTGCCGTTCTCGGTGATGACGCCGTTCCTGCTCGACCTGGACCACGCGCGGCGCTTCGTCGAGCGCGCTCCGAGCCAAGGGCCGGCGGAGCTCGTGTTCGAGGACCTGCGGCGCCGCGGTCTCGCCGGCGGCCCGGACGAGCTCGCCACCGGCCTCAAGGAGTTCGAAGCCGCCGGCGTCGAGCGGATGATGCTCCAACACATCGTCCACGACGATCTCGACGTGGTCGCGACGCTCGGCCGCGAGGTCGCCCCGAAGGTTCGCTAGGAGACCTGACGCGGCGCCCTAGGCCGGGCGCTTCTCGGCCACCGTCTCGAGTCGGCCGCGGATCTCCTCCGCGTCACCGCCGAGATCGTCGAGCCGGGGGAGCTCCGACAGGCTGTCGAGCCCGAAGATCCGCTCGAAGAGCGGCGTGACGCGGTAGCGGACGGCGCCGACCGACTCGTCGCGCCCGGCCTCGGCGATCAGGCCTCGCTCGACGAGACCAGCGACGACCGAGTCCGCCGCTACGCCGCGCAACCGCGCGATCTCCGGTCGCGAGCAGGGCCCCAGGTACGCGATCACCGCGAGCGTCTCCAGTGCAGCACCGGACAACCCGCGCTCCACCGGCCGTTCATAAAGCCGCCCGCAGGCCTCGGCCGCATCGCGCGAGGCGCGGAAGGCCCACCCGCCGGCGACCTTGTCGAGCACGATCCCGCTCCGGCCTTCCTGAAACCGCTCGCGGAGCAGCCCGAGGGCCATCTCGACGCGGTCGGGGTGCTCGCCGGCCGCCAGGGCCAGGTCGACCGGCGACAGCGGTTGTGAGGCCACGACCAGCAGCGCCTCGAGCGTGCGCGCGAGACGGTCGAGCGGGTTCGCCGCGACTAGGCGGAGCGGACGGTCCATGCATGACTCCTTTCCGGCTTGGTGACCGCGTTCCTCCGCACCCGGATGGGCGCAAACGGTTCTGCCTGGGACAAGTCGATCTCGCCCCCTTTCCGCAGCTCGAGCAGCGCGAGGAACGCAACAGCCTGCTCGACTCGCGTCATCCCCACGACCTCGGTATCGAAGTCGAACTGGGTGCGCCGCGAAAGCAGTGCGCGGAAGCGGCCGAGGAACTGCTCGACGGGCGGGAAGCGAAGCTCGAGGTGCGCGAGCGAGACGGCGGGCGGTTCGGCGGCGAGCGCGCGCAACACGGTCGCCAGCTGCTCGGGATCCTGGTCGGCGAGTCGCCGCTCCGGCTGCGGCGCAAGTGGCGCCGGCCCGAGCCGGAAGTAGCGATCCCGCTCGGTCGCCAGCCGCTCGGCCAGCCAGGCCGCCGCCTCCTTGATCCGCCGGTACTCCGCCAGCCGCCGCGCCAGCTCCTCGGCGGCCGCGGCGGGGTCGAGATCCTCCAGCTCGGGGTCCTCCCCGGCCAGCAGCGCGCGGGCCTTCAGCTCGAGGAGCGCGGCGACCAGCACCAGGAACTCCCCGCAGGCGTCGAGATCGAGCTCATCCCGCTCGGCGAGCAGCTCGACGAAGGTCAGGACCACCCCGGCGACGTCGATCTCGGCGAGGTCCAGCTCCTCCCGCAAGACGAGCGCGAGCAGGAGGTCGAAGGGACCCTCGAACGCCTCGAGGTCGAGCTCGAGGTCGCGGACCGGCGTCGCCGTCACCGGCCGGAAGCTAGCGTCAGCGTCGGACGCGTCCCTTCGGAATCGCCATCGCCGGCCCCTCCACCTTCCGCTCGCGGGGAGCCCTCGGGTCGCGGTCTCGATCATGGAAGAACTGCCACCAGATGAAGAAGGCCGACGAGCAGAGGAAGACGATAATCGAGACCCAAGCGTTCAGGCGCAGGGGACCGAGCTCGTGGGACGGGTCGACCCGCAGCAGCTCCTCGAAGAACAGCCCGAACGTGTAGATCATCACGTAGAGCGCAAAGAGCGCCGGCGGCTTGAACCGGAAGCGCCGGTCGAGGAGCAGCAGCACAATTGCCCCGATGGTCACGTAGATGAACTCGTAGAGGAAGGTCGGGTGGAAGGTCTCCGAGTCCGCGTACTGGACCGGGCGGTTCTCCGGGTCGATCTCGAGCCCCCACGGCAAGTCGGTCGGCTTGCCGAAGAGCTCCTGGTTCCACCAGTTGCCGAAGCGACCGATGCCGTGCGCGAGCAGCAGGCCGGGCGCGGCCGCGTCCATCAGCGCGGTCGCGCTCTTTCCGGCGCGCCTCGTGATGATCGCGCCGACGATCGTCCCGAGCGCGATCCCGCCCCAGACACCGAGTCCGCCCCGCCAGACCTCGAAGACGCCCTGCCACTTCGGCTCCGGCACCTCGGACCAGCTGGTGATCACGTGGTAGAGGCGGGCGCCCACGATCCCGGCCGCCACGCCCCACACGGCGATCCGCAGCAGGAGGTCCCAGTCGCCGCCCGCGGGGCCGGGGCGCTTCGTCCAGCGAAGGCCGGTCACGATGATGCAGACCGAGATCGCGAGGAGCAGCATCAGCCCGTACATGTGGACGGTCAGTGGGCCGAGCTCGAAGAAGCCGCTCGAGGGCGACGGGATCGACGCGATCACGCGCGGCATTCTGCCGACAGCGGCCGCGCGCAGTTGCCTGAACCCGGTTAGAGCAGGATTCTGAGCGCGAGATCTGGCGGGCAGCCGCGCTCGAGCAGCCGGACCGCCAGGTGCAAATCGATGTCCTGGCGGGCCGCCAGCCGCCCCGCAGCGCGGTGGCTGTAGCCGGCGCGCTCGAGTTCCTCGCTCCGCCAGAGCTCGATTTGCATTTGTTCTGTCTCTTCGAGTATTTGGAGTTCCGTCTCGCCCATCGCGTTACCTCCGGGTCGCCGCAGTGTTTCCCCATCGTCGGCTTCGCGACGGCCGCTGATCTCCCCCGTTGAGGGGATTGCAGCGGCAGATTTCGTAAAGATTGCGACGCTCAGGCTGTGGGAGCCGCGGCCCGCGGGCGGAACCGCCGCGCGAGCACGTACCCGAGCAGTCCCAGGGCCAGCACGAGCCCGATCACGGCAGTCGCCGTGAAGACCGGAAAGCCGTCGCCACCCGTGCCTGTGCCGATGGTGATCGCCGGGAACGTGTGGGTCTTAGCGCCGCCGTACTGCGTGAAGCCGTCGTAGACCTCGTACGTCCACGTCCCGCCGCTCGGGAAGACGACCTTCGCGACGTACTCGCCGGGTTCGCCGGCCGGCGTCGCCTTGAACGTTTTCGCCGTCGAGCCGTTGCGGATCGTCACCGTCGGCGAGACGCCGGCGAGCGGCGTCTGGCCGTGCTGGAGGATCGTGATCTGAGCGTTCCAGGTCTCGCCTGGCCCGACGCCGTCGTCGGGCGGAGCGAGCCCGGCGGTCGCCCATCCGCCACCGAGCGCGCCCGCCGGCAGCGCCATGGCTGCCAGGGCGAGTCCGATCATGAGCCTTCGCATCTGCACCTCCTTGTTTCCGCCTCTACACCCGCCAGCGGCCTCGGGTTCCCCCTCAGCGCATCGAGTGGAAGATCTCGAGCGCCTCGTCCTTCGGGATGTCCGCCTCGACGCGCACCGTCACGTTGTCCGCCCGTTCCATCACGAGCGTGTCCCCGACGAGACGCAGCTCCTCGTCCAGCTGCGGGATGTGGAGCACATGCGGGCCTTCGATCCAGACGCCGTGCGCGTCCCCGTCCCGGACGAGCTCGAGATCGGTCTGGTCGGAGTTCACGAGCTTCTCGATTGCGCCGGTGCCGATGATCTGCGAGATCAGGAGCCGAGGCTTCTCCGGATCGCCGTAGACGAGCGAGACCTGCTGCACGTCGGGGAGGTAGTAGACCTGGGGCTCGCCGAGCCGATCGACCTGCGGCACCTTGATCGGGAATGCCGCCTGCCTGCGCGCCTCAGCCAGCGAGAGCCGCAGGCCGTAGAACTGCCGGCCGCGCTCGAGGTCGAGCTCGGGGTACTCGTCGACCGAGCGGATCGTGACGCTGCCGACGCCGAAGAAGTCGAGGATCGCGCTCCGCGACTGCGGCACGGCCAGGAGCGCGCCGACCACCACCACGAGCGCGGCGAGCGCGATCATGAGCGGCCGCCGCCACTCGCGTGGGCGGCGCTCTGCGGCGAGCCGGCGGCGGACGCCGTCACGCAGGTCGGGCGTCTCGGGCCAGTCCAGCTCGCGGCCGAGCCGGTCGAGACGAAGCTCGAGCTCAGACATCCTCGTCCTCCATCTGTTCGCGGAGCCGGGCCAGCGCCCGTGACAGCCGCGACTTCACCGTCCCCTTCCTGAGCCCGAGCGCCTGCGCTGTCTCCTCCTCGGAGAGCTCGAGGAAGTAGCGGCAGGCGACGACCTCGCGTTCCTCGTCGCGCAGGCCGTTGACCGCCTCCAGCAGTGCCGCGTCGCGCTCGGCGTCGAGCAGAGATGTCTCGGGGGACGGGGCCGCGCCCCCCGAGGGCTCTGCCGCCACGGCGCGGAGCGCGAGGTTCGCGCGGCGTCCGGCCGAGCGGCGGCGGTTCCGGGCCTCGTTCGCCACGATCCGCAGCAGCCACGGGCGGAGCTCGGCGCCGGGACGGAAGCGCCCGAGCGCGTAGAACGCCTTCACGAACGCCGACTGCGCGGCTTCCTCCGCATCCGCGGCGTTCCCGGTCAGCAGGTAGGCGGTGCGGAAAGCGATCCCCTGATATGCGTGCACGAGGTCTCCATAGGCGTCCTGGTCGCCGCGCTTGGCGCGCTCTACGAGCTCCGCCTCGGTCAGTGGCCGGCCCACCACTGCAGCTTCTACACCGGTCCGGTGCCTAGGGTTCCCGCGATGCGAC